>CAZLJF010000064.1:0-9307 GCA_964559845.1 uncultured Zetaproteobacteria bacterium
TCGAACTTTCTTCCTTGCAAGGCGGGACGGACCATATATGGTCCCCGATAGGTAAGAATATAGGGGACGCCCAGGAAAGCAAGCCAAACGAGCCAAACAATAAGACTGCCAAAATCATTGAGCGGCGGGATTCCCCGCAGAAGCGCTTCAGGAGAGCCGGAAACTGCATCGACAAGCAGGCCGACTAACCTTTTCATGTTATCCACAATGGCGACAGGAGACTTGCCCATCATTGCTACAAACATATAAAACAACGGCATAATATTCAGCAGCCAGCGGAGGTTCTTCTTCCAGCCGACAATCCGGTACTCGTCATTAACCTCAACTTGCCGCAACAGCAGAAGATTCACAGGGACAATCGCCAGAAGAAATATCCCTGCAACAAGCAGGGTGCCCTGGGTTAAACGAGATACCATCTCCACATCGGAAAAAGAGTCATTAGACACGAACCGGAAAAACATAAACGTAAAGGCCACCCCCCCCACCATGAACAAGGGAGTTAGTATGCGCTTGAAAATTCGGAACAGACTGACCGGATACGTTCGATACTCACCCGGATGATCCGGGTGTTTCGCCGTGATGGGGAATGCAAAAGCACTCTTCTTTTCTGCTCTTATCTCTTCCATGACTCAAGAATTGCACAAAATTTCATGAAGATGCAAGTTTGTATCACGCAGCAGGCAATATCGCCAGTGCTTTCTGGAAGGGCCGCCACAGACTCCAAGGGCAGGCGTTGCTTTTTGGATATACAGGCAGGTTGATACGGGTGCTGATATAGGGGAGAGGGAAGGTGGATGCCGGTATCAGAAGCGCAGCCCCAATCCTGTTTTATAGCTGATATCAGTCTGCCTGATGCCGGCAGGAGGCAGTGAATCGTGCGCCACCTCCAGCGAGAGCTTCAGATCAAGTTGTTCGGCCAGGGCGATGCTTATTGCAGCATCATCAAGCAGGCGAAAGTCGGCGGAACTCTTCCAGGCCGGCTGGTAATAGATGGTGTTTTGCAATCGAATCCGGTTATTGACGGCGAAGTGCCAGGCAAAATAGATATTGCCGCGCCAAAGCCGGGTATCCGGCGTGTTGGCCGTAACGCGCAACTTTTCATATTCATAAAATGAACCTAAACCCAGATGAATGGCATGCCCTGATACTTCCCTTGAGTAACGCAGGCCGCCGCCATACAGGGTGCGCAGTTTGAGTTGGGCAAACTCATTCTGCTGTGCCTGGGCAAAGGCTTCAGCAGCCCAGATGCGATTCAGGGCATAACGGTGCCGTAGATGGACGAATGACTTGTTGGTATCACGATTGCCGCTGCTTTTGCCATAAGCATGGCTGCCCACCAGCATATCGGTATGGTTGCCATACCTCCACAGCAGGCGAAGATTGCCTTCACCATTGATCTTGACCGTATTGCCCGAACTGCCATTGACCGAGACATCGGCTTTGCCGATAAAACCATCCTCTTCGATGTTCAGGTCGAGGTCTTCAGCATTGACAATGGCCAGGGCTGCACGGGGAGTAAGCAGCAGGAGAAATATCAGTAACATTCGCATGGACGCAACCTATCGGTTTCCCTTCACGTTGATCAAGCTGCATGGCTTTCCGAAGTTCCGGAGGGGATTATAAGAATTCACCTGTCCCGTTTAAGCCGCTTTATGGACTCCTCTGATCACCGGGGGGGTACAATTGCATCCACATCAATATGAATAGCTTTCCTCTTTTAGTATGCTTGTTAAGGTTGCTGCATGGATATTGATGCAATCATACGTGGCATAAGCATCTGGGCGCTGCCTGTTGTGCTGGCGGTGGTGCTGCATGAAGTGGCACATGGCTGGGTAGCGGACAAGCTGGGGGATAACACCGCCCGTTTTATGGGGCGGCTGACGCTCAACCCATTGAAACACATTGATCCGTTTGGCACGTTGCTGATTCCGCTAATGCTGATTATTGCCGGTTCGCCATTTCTTTTTGGTTATGCCAGACCGGTTCCTGTTGATTTCAGAAAGCTGCGGAATCCCAGGAGGGATATGGTCTGGGTAGCTGTTGCCGGGCCTGTGACCAATCTGTTGCTGGCGCTGGCCAGCACGGCCCTGCTTGCAGTTGTCGTGCAGTTGCCGCACAGCATGATCTGGATGGCTGAGCCGTTGGCATTGATGTGCCAGGCATCCATTATCATCAACCTGGTGCTGTTCATTTTCAATTTACTTCCGCTACCACCTCTGGATGGCGGCAGAGTGGCTGTAGGGCTACTGCCGGGTCCTGTGGCGTATCAACTGGCTCGTCTTGAGCCCTATGGCTTCCTGATAATCGTTGCCCTGCTTCTCTTTGGTGTATTGCAGAAGCTGATCGGGCCACTGGTGATGGGTGGCAGTTTCGCCCTGATCAACTGGGCTGTCGGCGTCTAGTCCTGTTCGTTAAGGAGATGCTGATTTTTCCGATTTGATGGGATGGCCGGATGATTCCATCTGATAGCAGCTCTTCCGAGGTCAGGCAGTCGAGGTTTGCTGAATCAGAGTATCAATCGAAGAAGTGTTTGATGCATTACGAGTTTTTTCTGAGCAGATAGACGATGTATATACTGTGGCCTGTGTTGCAGCCGGTTATTGAGTGTGAGCAACATAAGGTACAGGCTAAAAATAAAAAAAGCACCTACAGTTTCCCGTAAGTGCTTGATTTATATGGCATCCCCAAGGGGAGTCGAACCCCTGTTGCCGCCGTGAAAGGGCGGTGTCCTAGGCCACTAGACGATGGGGACCTGATCGTTGAACGCGGCGAAGCATATGGTCTTGTGTTGTCGCGTCAACTGCTAAAAACTGGTGCGCCCACTAGGACTCGAACCTAGGACCCACGGATTAAAAGTCCGCTACTCTACCAACTGAGCTATAGGCGCGTTGAAAGGCGGCGAAGTGTCTCGAATTATTGCGCGCTGTCAAATATCTTTTTAAGGGGATGTCGATTTGTTCCCGATTTAACGGAATCGTCGGATGATTCCAATTGATAGCAGTTCTTTACTGTTCATTATTCCAGACTGAACAGGACTATTCCGTCAGTCTGGAAACTATTAATAAAATTGTGCCGGGTTTTCTATAAAGAAGCATAAGATTTTCACTTGCTAACAGGGAGCATTTTCGGTAGAAAGCGCGCCCGCTCGCTGATCGGCGATCAGGGGCGAATTCGCACACTGTCTGATCCATTGTGCCCGTGCTGGAGCCAGCCGGGTGACGGACGGTGGAGGAAATAAAACAATCGGAGGACATTATGTCTAACTTTACTATGAAGCAGCTGCTTGAGGCAGGTGTGCATTTCGGTCATCAGACCCGTCGCTGGAATCCAAAAATGGCCCCTTATATCTTCGGTCAGCGTAATGGAATCCATATCATTGATCTTCAGAAGACCCTGCGTATGGCCAATGAGGCCTACTCATTCATGCAGCACCTCGCCGAGGCTGGTGGTCGTGTTCTGTTTGTCGGCACCAAGCGCCAGGCTCGCGATGCAGTGAAAGAAGAGGGGCTGCGTGCAGGCCACTTCTATGTTAATCACCGCTGGCTGGGTGGCACGCTGACCAACTTTGCAACTGTGCAGCAGTCCGTACGCAAGATGAAGGATCTTCAGCGCCAGAAAGAGGAGGGGGTGTTTGATCTTCTGACCAAGAAAGAGGCACTGCACAAGCAGCGGGAACTGGATAAGCTGGAGCGTTCGCTTGGCGGTATTGCCGACATGATCCAGTTGCCTGATTGCCTGTTCGTCATTGATGTGCGCAAGGAGGAACTGGCGGTCAAGGAGGCGCATAAACTGGGAATTCCGGTTGTGGCAGTTGTTGACTCTAACTGCAATCCTGATGGTGTGGACTACATTATTCCCGGCAATGACGATGCCATTCGTGCCGTTCGCCTGTTCTGCAGCAAGATTGCGGATGCCATTATTGAAGGCTCGGAAGCGTGGCAGCTTGAAAATGCAGAGGGCAGCGATGACATTGTTGAGGCGATGACAGCCGGTTCAGAAGAGGCGTCAGAAGCTGCTGAATCATCTGAGGATGAATCACCTGAAGAAGTGATTGCTGAGAAGGATGAGGCTGAGGCCGCCTGACTGCCCGAATGATTTAACCGGCATGCCCGTGTATGCCAGACAGATAATGGAGGATGAAGAAGATGGCCCAGATTACGGCTGCTGATGTAAAAAAACTGCGCGAGATGAGTGGCGCAGGTATGATGGATTGTAAAAAGGCACTGGCTGAAACAGACGGTGATCTGGATGCGGCAGTGGATTACCTGCGCAAGAAGGGGCTTGCGGCAGCCTCCAAAAAGGCTGGACGCGTAGCTGCAGAGGGCGTAGTTCTGGCCAGGGCGGAAGGCAATACGGCTATTGTTATCGAAGTGAATGCAGAAACCGACTTTGTCAGTAAAAACGACAAGTTCACATCTTTTGTTGAAGCGCTGGCTGCACTTGTTCTGAAAGAGAAACCGGCGGATGTGGATGCACTTAAGGCGCTGGATTTTGATGGTGAGCATACGGTTGATCAGGCGCTGTCGCAGTTGATTGCCACTATCGGTGAGAATATGAGCATTCGCCGTTTTGAACTGGTTGAGGTCGATTCGGGTGTTACTGCGGCCTATGTTCACGGTGCTGGCAAGATCGGCGTGCTGGTAGGTATTAAAGGTGATGCAACGGATGCATTGAATGATTTTGCCCGTGGCGTAGCCATGCATGTTGCGGCAATCAACCCCCAGTTTATCAGTCGCGACGCTGTCTCTGCCGAGGCGGTTGAGCGTGAGCGTACGGTTCTTTCCGAGCGTGCGGCTGCCAGCGGCAAACCGGAAGCAATTATTGAGAAAATTGTTTCCGGCCAGATGAACAAGTTCTATTCAGAAGTGTGCCTGCTTGAACAGGACTTTGTTATGGATACCGATGTGAAGGTTGGCAAGGCGCTTGCCAATATTCAGGCGGATGCCGAGATTACTACTGTTGTCCGCTTTCAACTTGGCGAAGGCATTGAGAAGAAAGAAGAGGATTTCGCCGCCGAAGTCGCTGCACAGGTGAATGGTTGAGGCAGATATGAATACGAAAACCGGAATCGCTTCAGCTACATCCTATAAGCGGGTGTTGCTGAAGCTTTCCGGTGAAGTATTGATGGGCGATACAGGTTATGGCATTGACCCTGAAACAATCAACCGGCTTGCCGGTGAATTGATCGAGGTTCGCAAGAGCGGGGTAGAACTCGCTATTGTGATCGGTGGCGGCAATATCTTCAGAGGTATGGTGGGCACCGCCTCAGGCATGGATCGGGCAAGTGCCGACTATATGGGTATGATGGCCACCATCATGAATGCGATTGCCCTGCAGGATGCGATTGAACGTCAAGGTGAACCCGTACGTGTCGTTTCAGCACTGCATGTCAAGGAGGTGGCCGAGCCCTATATCCGTCGGCGTTCCGTGCGCCACCTTGAAAAGGGCAGGATCATCATTTTTGCTGCCGGTACCGGCAACCCCTATTTCACAACCGATACGGCTGCAAGCCTTAGGGCTATGGAGATTCAGGCGGATGTGGTGCTCAAGGGTACCAAGGTGGATGGTGTTTATACGGCTGACCCGATGCGTGATCCCGAGGCGATGCGTTATGATACGCTGACCTTTACCGAGGCGCTGAATCGGCAACTTGGTGTGATGGATGCAACCGCCATGTCGCTTTGCCGGGATAACCGGATGCCAATCATCGTCTTTGATGTGACCACGCCGGGGCAGATGTTAAAGGCTGTTTCGGGCGAGTCGGTGGGAACGCTTGTTAAGGAAGAGGATAGTTAAGCATGTTTGATGCACTTGAAACCAGAATGCAAAAAAGTATCTCTGCCCTGAAAACGGAACTGGCAACCATCCGTACCGGGCGAGCCAATGCATCGCTGCTCGACCATGTTTTTGTCAACTATTATGGCTCGGACGTTCCATTGAGTCAGGTAGGGAATCTGGCAGTGCCTGAACCCCGGATGATTACGGTTACGCCATGGGAAAAAAACATGCTTGGCGATATTGAAAAAGCGATTCTCGCCTCCGATCTTGGCCTGAATCCAAGCAATGATGGTGAAATTATACGTATTGTTTTGCCGGAACTTACAGAAGATCGTCGCAAGGATCTTGTCAGGCAGGTGAAGCAGGTGGGTGAGAAGGCCAAGGTCTCAATCCGGAATATCCGTCGCGATGCCAATGATGAAGTGAAAAAAGATGATTCACTTCCGGAAGATGAGCGCAAGCGATTGCAGGAGCGGATCCAGAAAATGACCGATCAGTTTATTGCAGAAATTGATCAGATTATTGAGCATAAAGACAAAGAAATCCTGACGGTATAACAAAGTATTTATGAACCGGTCCACCGATGGAGCCTTGTGCTCTGTTCCCAGGCATGTTGCCATAATCATGGACGGCAACGGGCGCTGGGCCAAGGCGCGTGGCCTGCCACGACTGGAAGGACACCGTCGGGGTGCTGAACGTGCCCGTGAAGTGGTCGAGTGGGCTGCTAATGCAGGTGTGAAGCAGATCTCTCTCTATGCGTTTTCGACTGAGAACTGGGAACGCCCTAAAGCGGAAGTGCGTGGCCTGATGGCACTGTTGGCAACGCTGTTGCCCCGGGAGCTGGATCGGATGCAGGAAAACGGCGTCCGTTTACTCACGCTTGGCGATATCTCGCTGTTGCCGAAACGGGCACAGAAAGTGATTGAGCATGCATGTCATGAGACAGAGCCGAACAGCCGCATTGATCTTGTTCTGTGTCTGAACTATGGCGGACAGCAGGAGATTGTGGAGGGTGTTAAACGGCTTTGCCACTGGCTGCGTAAGCAGTCCGATCCTGAAAAGGCGCTTGAATCAATCAATGTCGGCAATTTCCGTAATTTTCTCTGGCGTCGTGAACTGTTGCCGGTTGATCTTCTGATCCGTACTGGCGGTGAATTCCGTATCTCCAATTTTCATCTCTGGGATGCTGCCTATGCAGAACTCTATTTTAGTGACCTGTTTTGGCCCGACTACTCAAAAGCCGAGTTTCAGCAGGCGTTGAACGATTTTGCTTCACGTGAGCGCCGTTTCGGCCAGACCAGCGAGCAGGTTTCCAAAGATGGGTGAATTGGGGAAAAGAGTTGTGACTGCTGCACTCCTGCTGGTTTTTGCAGTTGTCTGGATGTTCTTCCTTGCGGATGCATGGTTTGACCGGGTTGCAGTATTTGCCGGACTGATGATGAGTACCGAGTTATTGGTGATGGTAGGTGTTCGCCGGCCTCTTTTTTATGCTCTGGTTGCCGCATTCTCCTGGTCTGTTCTGCTGGTTTTGTGGGCGATACTGCCTGCAGCGGTAGGGGTGCTGGTAGCTATCCTTTTTTCGATGTTGGTGTGGGCGCTGCTGTTCTTCCTCAATACTGAAGAGCGGCTGCTTGCAGATGATTTTAAAAATCTCGCTTATATCCAGTGGATGATGACGCTTCTGCTGATTTTTGTCTGGTCGGTGATGGTGCTCCACCGGCAGGAAGGTGGTGTCTGGTTCCTGTCCGGGGCCATGGCAGGGGTTTGGAGTGCAGATATTGCAGCCTATTTTACAGGCAGGGCTTTTGGCTCAAGGAAGCTTTGTCCTGCAGTAAGTCCGGGTAAAACCATCGAGGGTCTCTGCGGTGCAATACTGTTTGGTTCCCTGGGCGCTTCACTGGTGTGGGTACTGATGATGGATATGGCCGTGGTTCAGGCAGTATTGCTTTCCCTGCTGCTGGTGCTTGTTGCTGTCGGTGGAGATCTGGCCGAATCAGCTCTGAAGCGGGCAGTGGGCGTGAAGGACAGCGGCACCATTCTGCCGGGGCATGGCGGCATCCTGGATCGGGTTGATGCACTGCTGCCATCCGTTCCTGTTGTGGGACTCATCTGGATGGCACTGGCATGAAGGTTACGATTCTCGGGGCAACAGGCTCCATTGGAAGCAGCACGATTGATGTGATGCAGAGGCATCCGGATCGCTTTTCCGCTTATGCTCTGGTTGGCCACCGAAATATAGAGAAGATGCGAGATCTTGTAAAAAGGGTGCGACCGGAGAAGGTAATCATGACCGACCCTGCTGCCGCACAACTGCTGCAGGGAACATTGCCGGCGGGCGTGTTGCTTGAAGCCGGTATGGATGCCGCTATTGCGGCCGCTTCGGATGCCTCGGTGGATATGGTGATGGCAGCTATGGTGGGTTCCGCCGGCTTGCCAGCCGCCCTGGCGGCTGTACATGCAGGCAAACGGGTTGGTTTGGCCAATAAGGAGTGCCTGGTAACAGCCGGACGCATCTTTATGCAGGCGGCCAAAGCAAGTGGCGCCGAGGTGGTGCCTGTTGACTCGGAGCATGCCGCTGTACATCAGGCGCTGGCAGGGCATGACAGGGAGTCGGTGACCCGGATAGTTTTGACAGCATCCGGTGGCCCGTTTCGGGAGCGGGATCCGGCAACGCTTCAGCATGTTACGCCTGATGAGGCGATTGCACATCCTAACTGGGCAATGGGAGCCAAGATCAGTGTTGATTCGGCAACCATGATGAACAAGGCGCTGGAACTCATTGAAGCGCGCTGGCTCTTTGATATGCCGGCTGAGAAGCTGTCGGCTATTATCCACCCTCAAAGTATTGTTCA
Source organism: uncultured Zetaproteobacteria bacterium (assembly GCA_964559845.1). Lineage (GTDB taxonomy): Bacteria > Pseudomonadota > Zetaproteobacteria > Mariprofundales > Mariprofundaceae > WSZY01. The sequence goes on from CAZLJF010000064.1 coordinate 8,631, forward strand.
TGCGATGGTGGAATATCGCGACGGGTCGGTGCTGGCGCAGTTGGCGGAGCCGGATATGCGCTCGCCGATCGTTTATGCAATGCAGTCGGAATCACGCCTGGAGAGCGGTATCCCATGGCTTGATCTGGCAAAAACCGGAACGCTAACATTTCAGGCTGTGGATAATGAACGCTTTCCCGCCATGCGGCTTGTGCAGGGCGTGATGAAAGGGGAGGACTCGCTGGCGATTACCCTGAATGCAGCCAATGAAGTGGCAAACCGTGCATTCAGGGATCGACGCATCGGTTTTATGCAGATTGTCCAGGTTGTCGAGTCTGTCCTCGTACAGGTGGATGATCTCCCTGTAGATACACTGGATGAAGTATGGTCGTATGATCGTGATGCACGACGCCGGGCAGAAGAGGTAATTACAAGATGTTAGAGACGCTACATACCATATTGGCATTTGTGGTTGCGATTGCCCTGTTGATTGCGGTGCATGAGTTCGGTCACTTTATTGTCGCCCGTAAGCTCGGCATCAAAGTCGAAAAGTTCTCTATCGGTTTTGGTCCGGCGCTTCTGTCATGGCGCAGCAAAGACCGGGAAGTTGAGTATGTCATTGCTGCAATTCCACTTGGCGGTTATGTGAAAATGCTTGGTGAAAATCTGACGGAACAGGGAGAGGTGGCCAGGGAGGA
>CAZLJF010000065.1:0-8892 GCA_964559845.1 uncultured Zetaproteobacteria bacterium
CAGGGCAAGCCCGTCTATGCGGTGCGACTCTTTCCGGCAATTCAGGCAGAGGCGGCAAAGGCGTACCCCGGCATCCCCGTCGGGACAGCCCGTTTTTCCGCCGGGCTGCATTACCGCTCGCAAACGTGCAACAGGCATGCAATGTTCGCAAAGCCCTGGAGGATCGAAAAAATGGTCGAATCGCCATCATCGAAATTAGTGTGAACAGACCCTAGAAAGTTCCTCGATTCCAGCCGAACATGGCACGCTCGGGCGAGGCGAATTCGATATAGATGCGTGCAGGCTCAATGCCCAGGTTCTGTTCAATGAATGTGCAGAGCGTTTCAGAGAGTGTTGCGGTCTGATCCGATGAAAGACCAAGGCTTTTAAGTTCCAGACAGGCCAGGGGATCGGTTGTGCCTGCAAAACTCATGGTCTCACCATCTGAAATGCGAATCATTACATACCCTTCCGGTTTACCGAGTGCTTCGGCAGTGAGGGCCGAGGCTTTTTTCAACAGGCTATCCTTGTTCTTAATGTTTATGTTGGTATGAATATTTAATACAGGCATCAGTGACTCTCCTGTTTCTCTTCAGTTTCAGTTTTTATCGCTTCACGGGCCGCTTTTTCAGCCGGCAGCCGTCTGGCCAGTGCCTCGCGCTCCCTGTTTTTTTCGATGCGCATGCGCCTGGTGGCGGCAAACCCTGCCCACCACAGGAGGATGCCGAGCGGCAGCATGATCAGTAGCAGCTCCCAATCCATTATGTATCCACCCTTTCCGGCGCCGTTGCAGCCGTTCCTGCAGCAGGTGTCCCGGCCGCTTTCCTCTCTGCACCGGCCTTCATACGGCGGTTAATGATGTTTACGCCCGCCAGAATGAACCCCAGCGCAATAAAGGCGCCCGGAGGCAGGATAAAGAGCAGGAAGTCGGGATAGTCCGTACCAAACAGGGCAAAGCCGAATAGCTCGCCCTGACCAAGCAGTTCACGCACACCACCCAGTAACATCAGGGCGAAGGTGAATCCGGCACCTACAGCAATCGCATCGACAAGTGAGTCGGAAACAGTGTTCTTGCTGGCAAATGCCTCGGCACGACCAAGGATGGCACAGTTGACCACAATCAACGGAATGAAAAGACCCAGCACCAGATACATCTCATGCATCCATGCGTTCATGGCCAGATCGACTATTGTCACAAATGCTGCAATGATGGTGATGTAGGCAGGGATCCGCACCTGTTCCGGGATGCCGCCGCGAACCAGGGCTACAACCAGATTCGAGCCGATCAGCACGATCAGTGTGGCAGCCCCCATCCAGAAACCGTTTTCAGCCGATGTGGTGACACCGAGCAGCGGACACATGCCCAGCAGTTGGGCGAAGATGGTGTTGTTGTGCCAGAAGCCGTCAGCGAAGATGGCATTTTTGGAGATGGTGTCGGTGCCGGATTTAATCATCTGCATCTCTCCGCTCCGTTTTGTCCGCAGGTGTGACGGCAAGCAGCTTCTCTCTGTTTGCCCTGAACAGCTCCAGCCCGTTCCGGACCGCCTTCACCACGGCTCGCGGTGTGATGGTGGCACCGGTGAACTGGTCAAAATCCCCGCCATCCTTCTTTACTGCCCAGCGGGTGTTATCCAGTGTTTTGCCGATAAAGCTGTTTAGCCACCTGCTGTTAAGAACAATGCCATCGCCAAGCCCCGGTGTTTCACGATGATCGGTGATGCGAATGGCGTGAACCGATCCATCCGGCAACAGCCCCATCATAATCCGGATTGTACCGTTGTAGCCATCCGGGGCGATGGTCTCCCATGCGAGGCCAATAATCGTTCCCTGTTTGTCTTTGGCGACATAGAACAGCTTATCGGTTTCGCTCCCGGAAGGTCTGAATTGAATGGCATCGGCCAGCGGATCATTACTATGCGGGGGCAATACCTGTACCAGCGCCTTATGCAGTGCGGCTTTTCGGGCCTGTGCAATCGGTTCGCGGGTGACGGCGTCGGTCAGTCCGAGAAACAGCACGGAGACGATGGCAACGGCAACGAGTGCCACCACCATCCGGATCTGTTCGCGGTCAATTCTGAACTTTTCCATTCTAGTTGCTCACCTTGCGTTTCGGCTTGTGTCCATACACCCGTGGGCGACAGTAGTGGTCAATCAACGGCACGGCACAATTCATCAGGATTACGGCAAACATCGCCCCCTCCGGATAACCGCCATAGGTGCGGATGCACCATGTCAGCACACCGCAGCCGATACCGAAGACAAGCCGGCCGTTTGCTGTGACCGGGGAAGTGACAGGGTCGGTTGCCATGAAGAATGCACACAGTATCAGGCCGCCTGCCAGCAGGTGGAAGAGTGGTGGCGCATAGCGGGCCGGATCAATCGTGTTGAAGATGGCTGCCAGAAGCAGCACCGTTGCCAGATAGGAGAGGGGGATATGCCAGCTGATGGTGTGCCTTGCCAGCAGGTAGATACCGCCAAGCAGCAGCGCCAGCGCACTGGTTTCACCGATACTTCCGGCCTCACGGCCAAGGAATGCATCCAGATAGCTGTAATCATACGAGCTGAGTGCATCGGCAACAGCAATGCCCTGGCTCCATTCGGTTTTGATATGGCCAAGCGGGCTTGCCATGGTAACGGCATCTAACACCTGGTTCAGAGATTCGGGGCCGAAGAGAAGCAGGTTCAGGCAGGTATTGAAGTTGTACAGGTCAATGGCAGGGGTGCCGACATGCATCGGCATAATCCACGTGGTCATATTCAGCGGGAATGAGACCAGCAGAATGATCCGTGCGGCCAGCGCCGGGTTGAACAGGTTATAGCCCAGTCCGCCGTACAGTTGTTTACCCAGTACAATGGCCATGACAGAGCCAAGAATCACCATCCACCACGGAATATAGGCCGGAAGCGTCAGCGCCAGCAATAGCCCTGTCAGCGCCGCAGAACCATCACCGACAGGTGTGGCAGGCCTGCCCATCAGGCGCAGGGATATAAACTCGGTAGCGATACAGGTGAGCATACAGAGTGCGATCAGCAAAAGCGCCAGCCAGCCGAAGAGGTAAACACTGACGATGGCGGCAGGCATCAGCGCAAAGATGACGGATAACATGGTCATGCGAACGGAATCGCCGCCATGCATATGCGGGGAACTGAGATGGATCATGTTGAAGCCTCATCCGCTGCCGGAGCGGCAGCGGTATCAGTGGCCGTTTCTGCGCCTCTTTTATCGGCTTTTGCATCAGCTTTTTCGGAAGGAGCGGGCTTCTTTTCATCTTCAGTCTTCGGTTTGTGCTTTTCACGTACCGCTCTTCTTTTGGCGGCTTTCTCCGCCTTTTCACGTGCAATTCTGGCTTCGCGCATCTCACTGCGCCGCCTGGATGCATCGGCAAAACTTTTCTCCCGTTCGATCTGGGCCAACTGCCCCTTGCCATAGCGGAAGTAGTGTACCAGCGGAATATGGGAGGGGCAGACATAACTGCAGCAGCCGCACTCGATGCAATCAAACAGGTTATAGGACTCCGCCTTCTCAAACTGGTTATTGCGGCACTGGTCGGCCAGCAGGTTGGGCACCAGGCTGACCGGGCAGGCAATGCCGCAGTGGCCGCAACGGATACAGGGCTGCTCAGGCTGATGCACCTGTCTCATCGTGGCACTGTGCATGGCCAGCAGGCCGTTGGTTGATTTGACCACCGGCACATCCACATTTTTCAGTTTTTCACCCATCATCGGGCCACCATGCAGCAGATGAATGTCATCGAAGCTCTCCAGTCCGTGTTGTGCAAAGACAAAGTGCATGGGAGTGCCGAGCCTGACCCGCATATTGCCGGGGCGCGGTACGGCATCACCGCTGACGGTGACAATCCGGTCCGTCAATGGCCGTCCGAGCACGATGGCATCATAAATCGCCTTGGTGGTGCCGACATTCTGGCAGAGCATGCCGACATGCATCGGCAGCTTGCCTGCCGGCACCTCTCTGCCGGTCAACACCTTAATGAGCTGTTTTTCACTCCCCTGCGGATAGCGGGTCGGCAGCAGATGCACTTCTACCTGAGCCATATCTGTCATACTGTTGACTGCTTCACGTATCGCCTCTGCGGCATCCGGTTTGTTATCTTCGATGGCAACGACGGCTTTTTTTGCACCGACCATATACATGATGATGTCGATACCTGTAACGATCTCTTCGGCTTTTTCAAGCATCAGGCGATGATCATTGGTCAGATAGGGTTCGCACTCGATTCCGTTCAGAATTACGGTTTCAATCGGATTGCGTTGATCCTTCAGCAGCTTGATAAATGTCGGGAATACCGCACCACCCAGGCCTGCGATACCACACAGGCGAATACGCTCACGAATTTCGGCCGGATCGCTGTCGCGGTAATCAGGCATGGGATCCAGACTCTCATCACGGCTATCCTGGCCATCCGGCTCAATGAAGATCGACGGCAGTCCCAGGCCCGACGGATGGGGAATGGGGTGTTCCTCGATCTTGACCACCTTGCCGGATGTTGGTGCATGGATAGGAACGGAGACATAACCCTGCGATTTGGCAATCTTCTGGCCGCGCAATACATATTCACCGACTTCAACCAGCGGCGTACACGCTTCACCGATATGCTGCTTGATCGGCATAATATAGAGCTGCGCAAGCATGGAGGTGGCAATGGGGGCCGCCGCCGTGATTTTCGACATCTCCGGTTCGATACCGCCGGAGAGTGTGCCGGTATCCCTTCCTATGGCTTTAAGCAGTGTATGGAGCATGTTGTCCTTTCCGTTCGATGCCCAGTTGAGCCCGTTGTGTATCCGGCAGTGGCCATGACCAGTGTTCCAGCAGTTCCGGCTTGATCAGCATGTCGATGCAGTCCACAGGGCAGGGCTCAACACAAAGCGTGCAGCCTGTGCAGTGATCAGTAATGACGGTGTGATACTGTTTGGGAGCACCGACAATGGCATCCACAGGGCATGCCTTGATGCAGAGTGTGCAGCCAATGCATTCATCCTCACGAACAAATGCAATCATGGGGGCAGTCGGCTCATCCTCAACAGTTTTGGGCTCAACCCCCATCAGATCGGCAATCTGAAGCATGGTACGTTCGCCGCCGGGTACACATTGATTCACCTCTGCTTCACCGGCAGCAACTGCGTTTGCATAGGGTTTACAGCCGGGAAAGCCGCACTGGCCGCACTGGGTCTGCGGCAGCAGGGACTCAATGTTGTCAGTTAACGGGTCGCCTTCGATTTTGAATATACGCCCTGCAACGGCCAGAACAATGCCGAATATTAGTGCGAAGGCACCAAATGCAGCAATGGCGATAAGGAGATTGGTCATATCAGGCCGTCCGGACTAAATCTTGACGAGGCCGGAGAAGCCCAGAAATGCCAGCGACATCATGCCGGCGGTAATCAGTGAGATCGGGGAACCCTTGAATGCTTCCGGTATCGGCGCATGCTCAATGCGCTCGCGCAGGCCGGCAAACAGAATCAGCACCAGCGCAAAACCGGTTGCCGCACCAAAGCCGTACAGGGCAGAGGTGATAAAGGTGTTATCTTGCTGGATATTGAGCAGTGCCACACCAAGCACTGCACAGTTGGTGGTGATCAGCGGCAGAAAGATGCCAAGCCCCTGATAGAGCAGCGGGCTGGTTTTATGGATCATCATTTCGATGAACTGTACCAGCGAGGCGATAATCAGAATGAAAAAGATCGTTTGCAGATAGAGCAGATCCAGCGGAATCAGAATGTACTGCTGCACCAGCCATGAGGCGGTGGATGCCAGTGTCATGACGAACATGACGGCAAAGGACATGCCTATGGCCGTCTCTACCTTGCCGGAGACGCCAAGGAAGGGGCAGATACCGAGAAACTTGGTCAACACATAATTGTTTACCAGCACGGCAGAGAGAAGAATGACAGCAAATTCAGTCATAGCGCAGCAGTATAATGGCCTTGGTGCGGCAGGTACACACACGAAATGCCATAATCACAATATGGGAACGGATTGGCGGTAAACCGCTTTATATTCAGGGTTGACAACAGAGAGCACTAATCAACCATGCTGCCTTTGCCGGAGGTAACTATGGCGTGTGGTAACAAGCAGGGTTTGCCTGAGAAAAAGATGCCCGAGGGCGTGAAAAATATTATTGCCGTGGCATCGGGGAAGGGCGGTGTTGGCAAATCAACAACCGCCGTAAATCTTGCTGTGGCATTGGCGCAAACAGGCGTGAAAGTCGGCTTGCTTGATGCCGACATCTACGGCCCCTCCATTCCACAGATGATGGGGCTGGCCGACCGGCAACCCAAAGTGGTGGAGCGGACCATTCATCCGCTTGAAAACTTTGGTGTGAAAACCATCTCTATTGGCTACATGATCAAGGATGACCAGGCGATGATCTGGCGTGGTCCGATGGTCTCTGGTGCGGTGATGCAGCTCCTGAATGATGTGGCCTGGGGTGAGCTGGATTATCTCGTGATTGATCTACCGCCCGGCACGGGCGATATTCACCTGACGCTTGTGCAGCAGGTGCCGTTAACTGCGGCCGTGGTTGTCACCACGCCACAGGATATTGCGCTTCTGGACTGTAAGCGCGGCATTGCCATGTTTGACAAGGTGCATGTGCCGACGCTTGGCATTGTTGAAAACATGAGTGTTTTTATCTGCCCGCATTGCGGCGAATCCACACATATTTTTGCAACAAAAGGCGCAGAAAAGCTGGCCGAGAAGCAGAAGGTGGATGTTTTGGCCAGGCTGCCGCTTGATCTGGCCATTCGCGAATTCTCCGATGCCGGCACACCAATTGCGGCAGCGGCTCCCGATTCAAATGAAGCCGGCATTTATCGTGAACTGGCGGACAAGGTGATTGAAAAGGTTACGAAGCTCAACAAGCGCAAGATCAATATTCCGATCATGCAGGCTTGAGCCCGATGTCCGGTTTGAGTCGTAAACGGACATTCGAGAAAATGAATTATTCAATTGAAACTTGCATACATCTTAACTGTAATCCTGTATTGAATAAAGAAATTCATATCTACTGAGGTTAAGGTTTTGCCATGAACTTACTTCGATTGTTTAAGGGGTTATCTGATCCTGTGAGACTGAGAATAGCGCACTTGCTTACTCAGAGGGATGAGCTGTGCGTATGTCATCTCACTGATGCCCTTTCCCTTCCTCAAAGTACTGTTTCCAGACATCTAAATACTCTAAAGAGTTGCGGGCTAGTAGTGGCAGAGCGGAGAGGGCAATGGGTGTATTATCGCATGTTGAGTTCCGACGACCATGTAGCAGTAATTGCCGATCTCATTAGAGCTAGTTCAGTTGATGATAGACAACTACAAAAAGACCTTACCAACCTGAAAGAACTGATCTGTTAATTTACTTATCCGCATAAGTGGATATTATTGCTCCGGTTATTTGTATTGGAGTGAAAATGTCATATGAAAGCAAATCGATGGGCCTGTTCGCCCGTTTCCTAACCCTCTGGGTATTTATCTGCATTGTAGCCGGAATTGGTCTGGGTTATTTTTTCCCTTCTGTATTCCATGCACTTGGTGGCATGGAGGTGGCACATATCAATCTGTCTGTGGCGCTACTGGTTTGGGCAATGATTCTCCCGATGTTGCTTAAGATCGATTATTCTGCACTATATGAGGTATGGGATCATCGTCGTGGGATCGGTGTAACCTTAGGTATAAATTGGCTGGTAAAACCATTTTCTATGGCCTTTCTTGGATGGTTGTTTTTACGGTATCTCTTTGCACCATTTCTTGAAGCTGACAATATTTCTGAATACATCGCCGGCCTTATAATTTTGGCGGCAGCCCCATGTACAGCAATGGTGTTCGTTTGGTCGCGACTTACCAATGGGCACCCTCAGTTCACCCTGTCACAGGTTGCACTGAATGACGTAATCATGATTTTTGCCTTTGCTCCGATTGTTGGTTTATTGCTTGGTGTTGCATCTATCATTGTGCCGTGGGATACGCTGGTTGTATCAGTAGTGCTTTATATCGTTATTCCGGTTGTTCTGGCTTATATAGGCCGCCAACTATTATTGGCAAAAGGAAAGCTAGATGATGTTTTGCATATCATGGACCCGATCTCAATGGCTGCACTGCTAGTTACTGTTGTGCTTCTTTTTGGTTTTCAAGGTGAACAGATACTTGCTCAGCCTCTAGTGATCCTGTTGTTGTCTATACCAATCATTATTCAGGTCTATTTTAATTCAACACTCGCTTATTGCCTTAATAGGAAGCTTGGTGTGGCACACTGTGTAGCAGGGCCATCTGCATTGATTGGAGCTTCTAACTTTTTTGAATTGGCTGTAGCGACTGCCATCGCATTGTTCGGATTCCAATCAGGAGCAGCTTTGGCAACTGTTGTAGGCGTATTGGTTGAGGTGCCAGTAATGCTTACAGTAGTAGCTATTGTGAACCGGAGTAAAGATTGGTATGAAAGAGGTATAACATGAAACAGAGCGTACTATTTCTTTGTACAGGCAATTCCTGTCGCTCTCAAATGGCTGAGGGATGGTTGAAACAGTTGGGCGGAGATCATTTTGAAGTCTACTCCGCAGGTATCGTTGCGCATGGTAAGAATCCGCGAGCGATTGCAGTGATGAAGGAGGCTGGTGTGGACATAAGTGAACAGCAGTCTGAACAACTAGACCCGTTAATTCTAAACAAGCTTGATCTATTGGTTACCGTATGTGGCAATGCAGATGAGACATGTCCTGTTGTTCCAGCCAGTTGTGAAAAACAACACTGGCCTTTTGATGACCCTGCAAAGGCAACAGGTACTGAAGAAGAAATTATGGATGCGTTTCGTCGAGTGCGGGATCAGATTCGTGACAGAATTGAGATGTTTGTTAATAAGTGATCACCGACCAATAGTCTATATGTTGCGAATATCTGCTTTTAGCC
>CAZLJF010000066.1:0-8703 GCA_964559845.1 uncultured Zetaproteobacteria bacterium
CATGTGGATGAACAGGGAAATATTGTGCCCGGAAAAATGGTGCCTGTCAGCAAGCCTGCGGCGCCGGGTGGTTAATCAGACTTGAAACTTCTGCGTTTTCTCAAGATCAATTTTTTCGGATTTCTTGGCACGAATATTGATGCCGCACCTGGGGCATTCGTAAAGGTCGGCCTTCTCCGCCTGAAATTTCTCCTGACATTTCGGGCATGTCATTCTAACCTGACTCATCTCTCCTCCTTTCCGGCAATGAAGCATTCATGTCACCAACACAAGCTATTGAAATCGGAATGAAACATAAAAGCAAGTTCCAATTGCAACAGATGACATTCACCTCCATGAAACCTTCAGAGGTTCTTTCGGCGTTACACGAAGGGGCATTGCTTGTGACAGCTTCTCCCCGCCTGCTGGCAGAGTGGAAGCGGCGGCTGTTGCTGGGAAATCGTGAAGAAGTGGTAGCCACACCCACACTGTTTTTCTGGGATGACTGGATAAGCCAGTTATCGGGCTACGATGCTGCATCTCCCGTTCCGCTGACAAAAACACAGGAACTTCTCTTATGGGAAAAGGTCATTCGATATGACCTGCGCTCAGCCAGTCCGCCCCACCATACAGCACTTAAAGGCCTGGCCCGCCGGGCAGCAGAAGCCTATGCGCATATGCAGGAGTATAGCATTGATGTCACCGAACTTGCTCTGGGCGGCGAAGAGGCTGAGGCGCTGGCACGCTGGATCAATGCGGTCAGGTCGGAACTGGAAAGCAACCGCCTCCAAGGCAGAGCACTGGCCGCAGACATGCCTGCCCTGATCCGGCCAACACTGCAACAGTCAGACCTTCCCGGGCGCATCATACTGGATGGCTTCGAGGCATTTACGCCGGCCCGGCTACAACTGCTTGACGGGTTCAGGGAAAAGGGGTGTAAAATTTATACTGTGCAGTCTGATCAGGCTCCGGCATCCCCCACACTCACCCCCTGCCCCGATGAAGCAACAGAGCTGCGCCATCTTGCTTGCCGCATCAAAAACCTGCTTGATAGGCAGCCACTATCCAGAATCGCCATTCTGACCGGCGACTCTCTCTCCGATATGGCGGCGCTTCGCCGTGAACTGGACAAGGCCCTGATGCCTGAAGCACGCATGAACCCTCTCTGCGACAGACAGGCGGTCACCATGCCGGGGATTCCCCTCTCTGACTGGCCAATGATTCAGCAAACCCTGCATCTGCTTTCGCTGGCCGGAAAGAAGAGTATCGCTTTCAGTGACTTTTCCATGCTGTTGTTCTCTCCATGGATCAGGGGCTTTGAAGCGGAGCGGATGGAGCGGGCCGCACTGGATGCACTCTTCCGGCGGCAAAACCGGCATCGCCTCTCACCTGAAAGACTGCTGCAATCACCGGATATTGAAGCATTACCGGCGCTTCATGCTGTCATTCAGGCAATTGATAGCTGGACAACCTCCAGCAGGCCGGCAAGCCAGTGGGTCAGGGCAGTACACGCCCTGCTACAGGCGACAGGCATTGTTCAGGCTGATTCTAATAGCAGACCCCGGCGCAGCAATATCGAAATCCGGCAGATGAATCTGTTCATGGATCTGCTGACCTCACTCGTTGCTGCCGATGTAGTGTACACAACTCTTTCATGGCCGCAGTTTCTCTCCTTGCTGCAATCCGCCTGCTCAGAAACCCCGCTACCGATTGCCGCCAAATACCCGAATGTCACGGTTATGCCGCTTGCTCAGATCGCAGGATTAAGCTTTGACCATATCTTCGTTCCGGCAATGGATGAACAGGCACTGCCGCCCGCCACCTCTCCACAGCCGCTGCTGCCCCTGCCCCTGCAGAAAAAATATGGTATGCCGATGAGTCATGCCTCACTGCAATTTGAGTCTTCCAGATGGCTCTGGCAGCAGTTGTTGCGGGCAGCACCCAGTATCGAAACCAGCTATGCAAAGCAGCAGGATGAGCGGGAGCTGCAACCCTCACCTTTTGTCAAGGAGCTTGGCAAAACAGAGCCTGTTGATCATGTGGCCACCGGGCAGGCGGCTGAACTTGAAACCTATGCTGATGCGGTAGATATGCCCTTGCAGCCCGGTGAAAATATTCGTGGCGGAACCCTGATCATCAAAAACCAGTCGGCTTGCCCGTTCAGGGCATTTGCAACCCACCGCCTGGGCATCTCTGCTCTGGGAGAAACGTCGCCGGGGATTGAACCATCCGGCAAAGGTTCACTGATTCACCTGGCTCTGGAACATATCTGGAAACGGCTGCGGACACAGGCTGCACTGGCGGCATTGACAGCGGAGGAAACCGTGGCGCTGATTGATGCAGCCATCCGGCATGCATGGCATCAAGGGCGTGTGCCAGCCAATGCCAGAACGCAGGAGTATGAACAGAAACGGATGCGACGTGTTTTGTCAGAGTGGTTGCAGATGGAACTTAAACGACCGGCATTCAGGGTGACAGGCATTGAACAGGAGTATCTGTTACAACTTCCCGAAACATCCGAACAGCAGTTTACCGTAAAAATTAAAGCGGATCGTATGGATGAGGATGAGTTCGGTCATCGTATCCTGATCGATTATAAAACCGGGCGAAAGCAGTCATTCAACATGTGGCTGGGAGAGCGTATGCAGGAACCGCAACTGCCGCAATACGCCCTTGCAGCCGGACTGGGAGCCGATGATGCTGTGGCCTTTGCCCGTGTGCGCAGCGGTGATATGGCCTATGAGGGTTTAAGCGGGGAAGATACCGGTATCAGGGGGATCATTCCCTGCGATGGCAAACGCAATACACCTGATGACTGGCAGCAGGTGCTGGATGAATGGCAGGTGGATATCAATGCCCTGGCTGCCGAGTTTGTCGGCGGGCGCTGCGATGTATCTCCACGTGATGCCAGGGCCTGCAACTATTGCGGTCTTGAAGCGGTATGCCGGGTCGGGGAGACGGGTTTTGACTGCGAGGCAGAAGAGCAGGAGGAGAAGACGTGAGCGACGAAGTGCGGCTGAAAGCACGCCAGCCGGCCCTCTCCTGCCTTGTACAGGCCCCGGCAGGCTCCGGTAAAACCGAACTGCTGACACAGCGTATTCTGGCACTGCTGGCGATTGTCGAGGAACCGGAAGAGATCCTTGCACTGACGTTTACGCGCAAGGCCGCAGCCGAGATGCGCAGGCGGGTGATTGAAGCGCTGTGCAGTCCCAGGCCGAGCGAAGCTCGATCGCACAAAATGGATACCTGGTTGCTGGCACAGCAGGCCATGAAACGTTCTGATGTAAAGGGATGGCATCTGATCCGGCATCCGGCACGCCTGCGCATCATGACGCTGGACAGTCTGACCCATTCGCTGGCCAGGCAGTTGCCTCTTCTCTCCGGCCTTGGCGATATGCCATCACCAACGGAACATGCAGAGGCTGCCTACCGGGAGGCGGCAGAAGCGGCCCTGAATGAAGCGATGCACCATTATCCCGAAGCGGCTGAACACCTGCTACTGCACCAGGATCATAATACCGTGGCCGTGATTGAACTACTGGCGGATATGCTGGCCAAGCGGGAGCAGTGGCTGGAGGAGATTGCCAGGCATGCACGTGACATGGATGGGCTGCGCCGGATGCTGGAAGCCAATCTTGCCGCCATTATGATGCAGAAACTGGCCGATTGTGATACGCGGATGCCGGTGCAGGTCAAGGCAGAATTGCCTGCGCTGATGAATTTTGCCGCTGTCAATAGTGACAATAAAACTCTTCAGCAGATAACAGCGTGGCCAGAATCATCGCTGCAGATGCTGGAGCAGTGGCAATTGATAGCCGATTTTCTGTTAACCAAAGACAAGCCGCTGTTCCGCAAGCGTGTGGATAAAAACCTCGGTTTCCCGGCCGGTAAAGAAAACTCAGTACAAAAAGAACAGTTCAAGGCATTGCTGGATCTGCTTGCCGATCAGGCAGAACTGGCGAAGTCACTGCATCAGCTGCGCCTCCTTCCGGCCACTGCAACCATGGATGAGAGACAGTGGCAACTGCTGGAATCCCTCTTTCTGCTGCTGGTACTGGCCAACAAACACCTGCAATTGCTGTTTGGCAGACAGGGTGAAGCCGATTTCACCGAGATTGCACTCAGGGCGATGGAAGCGCTGGGAGCAAATGATGAGACGCCGGGTGAGTTGCTGATGAAGCTGGATTACCGCATCCACCATATTCTGGTTGATGAGTTTCAGGATACATCACATCTGCAGATGCGACTGCTGCAATGCCTGACTGCGGGATGGCAGGAGGGAGATGGCAGGCATCGCAGCCTGTTTATGGTCGGCGATCCGATGCAGTCAATTTACCGCTTCAGAAAAGCAGATGTTGGCCTGTTTCTTAATGCTGCAAAAAACGAGGCGGATCTCCCTGCTGTTGAGGTGTTGCAACTGGAGCGTAATTTCCGCTCCGCACCGGCCATTGTGGAGTGGGTGAATACCGCCTTTCAATCCATTTTTCCCAAGGAATCGGATATGGTTTCCGGAGCAGTGGCCCATGCGCCCGCGCTTGCAGCGCTGGCGCATGAAGGCTCTGTCAATCTGCATATCCAGCATGGCCCGGATGCAGCACTGGAGGCTGAAACCGTCGTACAACTGGTGCAGCAGGCACTGGCGACACCCTCAAATGAGGGAAAGACACAGCGCATCGCCATCCTGGCACGTTCGCGCAAGCATCTGCATACCATCATGCCTGCACTGAGTGCAGCAGGCATTGCCTTTCGCGCCATCAAGATTTTGCCGCTGGGCAGCAGGCCCGAAGTACGGCTGCTGCGAGCGCTGCTCCGCGCACTTCTGCATCCGGTCGACCGCGAATCGTGGGCAGCCATCCTGCGTTCCCCTTGTTGTGGCCTGACCTCTACGGATATGCATGCGCTATTGGCAGGCAATGAGAGACCGGTCTGGCAACTGATGGACGATGACACACTTCTCCGGAGCGTGAGTAATGATGCACAGGCGCGCCTTGGCTTTGTCCGGCATGCTCTTGCGCCCTGTATGGCTGCCAGCGGCAGGATACCCGTCAGGAATCTGTTGGAAACGGCATGGCTGCGCCTGACCATGCCGGAGTTGCTGGATGCAACTGCCAATCTGAATGTGGAAACGGCGCTTTCCCTGATCGAATCGCTGGAGAGGGGTGGACGTATCGACTTTTCCCTGCTGGATGAAAGGCTGGAGCAGCTGTATGCCGCCCCGGATGCTTCGCCGGCGGCAGAAAGGGTGGAGCTGTTGACCATGCATGGTGCCAAGGGTCTGCAGTGGGATGTGGTAATTCTTCCGGGATTGGGTAAGGCGGCGAATAACAGTGATTCGCCCCTGCTGGCATTCAGCGAAGTGCCGGTTAAGGGCAGAGCCATGCCGCTAATGGCTACAAAGGCCGCAACACGCGACAAGGATGCACTTTACACCCTGGTTCAGAATGTGGAAAAAAGCAAATATGACCATGAGTTACAACGACTTCTTTATGTGGCCTGTACGCGTGCGGAAACAACGCTGCACATGCTTGGTCATGTTTCGGAAAAGAAGGGCGAGGCAGCCGGCGGCTCCCTGCTGCAACTGCTTCTCGCATGTGGAAATGACTGTTTTGGCGCCAGACTGTTTACCATCGAAGCAGATCCGGATATCAAAGCCAGCCAGCGAAAACTGCTGCAACGCATAAAGACTGTACCCGCCCCGCTGCCCGATCCGGTTTCCGAAACACCTTCTGAACCGGAATATGGCTGGGCAGGACCTGAGGCAGCACCTGTCGGAAACACCCTGCATACCATACTGCAACAGGTTGCCGAACATGGTGTTGAGGGATGGAATCAGCGACATACGGAACAGGCTATTCACACCATGGAACGTCTGCTTATTGCCGAGGGTCTCTCAGGAGAACTGCTGGAGTCAGCAGTTGCCCGCTGCAAAAACGGCCTGACAAAAACGCTTGGCAGCAAGCGTGGAAGGTGGATCCTTTCCGGCAATCATAAAGATGCTCATTGTGAATGGGCGCTCGGCTTCATGCAGAATGGTCAGGCCTGTCATCGTATCATCGACAGAAGCTTTATCGATGAAAAGGGAGTACGCTGGATTATCGATTATAAAACCGGATCACATGAGGGCAGTGATCTGAACTCCTTCCTTGACAATGAAGAACGGCGCTACGCCCGGCAGCTTGAGGATTATCGGGAGCTGTTACGCAAAATGGAGAATGACAGGCCAATCAGAATGGCGCTCTATTTCCCTGCCTTTGATGGCTGGCGGGAAGTCTATCTGTAGCCAGCCGGTTTTATCATCGTCAAATGTGGGATATGCCCTCCCTATGAGCAGTAACAGGTAGAAAGTAATTTCCTGTTACTGATTATAGATGAAACAGGTTGTGAATGGAGATCATGGTTTGTGTCAGGCCACCTTCCGGGTGGTCAATGTCGCAACTACCTCTTCGAACTGTTGCACATCGAAAGGTTTGTGAAGAAACATACAGGCATACTTTTTATACTTATCCGCCATCTCCATATCTCCACTAATGATGACGAACTTCTGATCCGGATGAACAGCCAACACCCTCTTGAGCACTTCATAGCCACTCATCGATGGCATCGAAATATCACTGAAAATAGCAGCCGGAGTTTCATATGCATCATCTTCCAGAAAATCCAGATATTCGACAGGTGAACAGAATGCCCGCACCTCATGCCCCAGACTATTCAACAGACTGCTTATGAACTCTCAAATAACCGGCTCATCATCAAGAACATGAAAAAGCATGCCGGATTGTTGCAACCATCAAATACTGAACAATCCCCTAAACAGGGTATATCCGATTACAGGAGAACCCTCCAGTCACACAGTCAGGCCAGGAGACAGTTGTCCTGCGTTCGTTCAGTCGTCCCAATAACCAAAGTTGGGGATATATACCGTGTCATCGTCATAGCTGCCTTCAGCAGCTTTGGTGTGACAGGCATTGCAATTGCTGAGAAGACGCACCCCCTTGTTGCCGCTGATCATCCTTGCCGGAATCTTCGAATGTTTACGCTTGATATAGGGAACTTCGCTGATTTTAAGGGTAACTTCATCAGCTTTAAGTGAACGGACAATTTTAATGGATCGCTTATACAGGGAATGTTCCGCCGCATATTTCACCAGAAAGTTGAGTACCGCCAGCCGATCTTTCTCGGGCAGCTCTGCGTTTTCACCAAAGTGATCTTCCAGACTTTCCGGCAGCATTATCTTCTTCCATGAGCGCTCGGGTAAAAGCCCTGGCTGGTAGGCAAAGTGGCACTCCCCGCAGCTCTCCTGGTAAAGTGGCATATTCACCTGCTTTACGCCTTTATGGCTGAACAGGCGACCAAAATCAAATGCATCTGCCGTCACAGAAAACGTCAACAGAGAGAGTGTCAGTAATAAGACCTTATGCTTCATCGGATATAGCTCCAAAAGGGTTTATTGCGATTTCAGATAGGCCAGGAAATTCCCCTTCTCCTGGGCTGTACACTCCCTGCCCCATGTCCATTTGCAATTACGCCGGAACCATTTCCTTATTTTCTCCGCTTGCTGATAGCGTTCGGGATTGACTGACAGTGCCATGGGCTCAATCACCTTGCCGGTTTTGAAATGTGAACCCTGAAGTTTCAGGTTGCTGTGATGGCAGGTCGCACAGCTGCGCTCGCTTCCATCGTCTGCCCGCACCTTTTTATTCCACAGCGCTTCAACACCCTTAGCTGTAAATTCGCCCGCACCTTCAGCCTGATATTCGGCAAACATTTCCGGGATCGCACCATCGTCGGCCAGAGCATTCAACGAGAAGAGCGCCAGAACAAGAAATAGCGCATACTTCATATTCATGCTTACCACTCCAGCACAATACCAAGTCCCATCAGCGCCGCACCACCTGCACCTGCTGCGGCATGAGCGCCTTTACCCTTGGTTGCTATCGCAGCGGCATAGCCCAGAGTGCCGGCAATAGCAAGCAATACATGCAGGTTATCCGGATCTGACCAGCCATTATCAAGATTGAAATCATCGCCGTGAACATAAAAACCGTTGGCAATTGCTGCTCCTCCGAGGGCAGCAGCGGTTATACCCATGGCCCGATGCAGATTTCTTCTACTGGCCGATACCTGAACCCTTCCCTCCGTATCAGGTGCTAATCCAGCTGCAATTCCAGCAAATAACAGGGAACCAAGACCAAGATACTGGTGAACGCGTTTACCTGACAGCAGGCTCTTCTCTTTAGTAACCAGCGACTCCGATGCGTCATACATCGCACCACTTCCCTCCGTATCAGCCTGCGCCAACAGGATAGAATCATTCATACTCACTACAGGAGAAATATTCAGATCAATGTCTTTGGCGGTTGCCTTACCTGCAGACAGAACCAGTACAGCAGCCATTGTGCAACCCATCAAGGCTAAACGAGAAAAAGATAATGAGAACATATTTTAAACCTTCCGATCATCAGAGTCTGTCCATAGCCTACGCAATAAGGACGGCGGCATTATGCTGAAAAGCGGTGACCTGTCCATACGATATTCATGATGACCAGAAACCCTCTGAACAAATGCATCCTGTCTTATTCAGTTAAAGAGAAGTATCAACTCTGCACGAGGCTCCCCTGCTCCCCATCAATATCCCCTTGTGATGCACACCGGGAAGCGTATGTCCATGAAAAGAACCAAACTGAAGGAGCCTTGCTGCCATCAACATGGCAACACGGCCTGCGA
>CAZLJF010000067.1:0-8567 GCA_964559845.1 uncultured Zetaproteobacteria bacterium
CTCCCGGTTGGCCTTGGATGCGTGAAAAATGATTTATTCAGGGGCGACTAATGAGGGTCTGGAAGCCAGTCGGAGTTAGAGGAATGGGTGCGAGCAGGTGGCGGGAAAGTGAGATGAAAAAGTCACGGATTTGAGGTGCATAGCAGCGACTATGTAACTTTGGACTTTCCGGAGTGTTTCCCTGCCGAGCAGAAGATTCCTGGCTTTTGCATAATACCCTGAGGGGAGGAATCGCCCCTGAGGTTGCGAAGTTTCCACTACGATTAAATTTCCTTAATGCTTATTATTGCACCCTAGGACGACTTCCTGTAGCAAGTCGCCTCCAATTCACTAGAGGAGGAGTTTTTCATGAAAAAAACTTTGATGATCGCAGTGGCTGCTGCATTCATGGTAAGCGGCTTTGCTGCTACCGAAGCTATCGCTGGCCCGGAAGGCAAGTGTAAAGCATGCCATACCTTTGATAAGGGTGGCAAAAACAAGACCGGCCCTAACCTGTTCGGTGTTGTAGGTCGCAAAATGGGTTCTGTTGAAGGCTTCAAGTATGGTTCATACCTGAAGGCTCAGAACGCTGCCGGCGCAACCTGGAATCCATGCAGCCTGAAAGCCTGGATTGAGAATTCCAAGGCTGTAGCCAAGGCTGCTGGCGCCAAGACCAAAATGCCGCCACAGAAGCTGAAAGGCGCGAAAGCTGATAAAGTTATCGCATTCCTTGAGAGCCTGAAATAAGCATTCGCTCTGACAATTAGAAAGGCGGCCTTCTGGCCGCCTTTTTTTACCTCAATCTCCGGAATGGAGCGAGCCGGCTTAAGGAGATGAGCCGGAAAACCCGGAATCTTTGCAGGATGGCCAAAGAGGCAGGGGCCGCATTCAAATTGTGTTCTGAATCACTCAAAATGCTATGATCTCTCATATACTGGCAGCCTTATTCACCAGGAGAGAGTAGTATGACTATCCGGATATCTGATCTTAAATCTCAGAAACTGTTTGCCTCCCTCAACGAAGAGGAGCTGCAACAAATATGCGATTCCAGTGTGATACAGAACTATCACAAGGGCGAGTTTCTGATCAGGGAGGGCTCACTGAATCACTTTCTCTTTTTTATTGCCAAAGGCTCCGTGTATATCAAATCCTACGGGGTGAAGGTGGCAAAACTCTCTTCAGGAAGCATGGTGGGGGAGGTCTCTACTGTCGGGCTTGATTCACCTATTGCCGATGTGATTGCAACCGGCCCTGTCACGGCATACAAGTTTCCGGTGGAAATCATCAGCAAAATCGCAGCAGGCAATGAAACATTTGCCACATCTCTGCATGACAAGGCCATGGCCAGGGTGTTGAGATAAAGCAGTTAACAGGCTCTGCTCCGAGCGATAGCCTTGGCGCATGGCCATCATCAATCGCCGGGCACGGCATGAGTATCATATATTGGAGACCTATGAAGCAGGCATGATCCTGACCGGTCCCGAAGTCAAGTCGATCCGGGCAGGGCAGGCAAACCTTGCCGAAGCCCACTGTATTATCCGCAATGAGAGGGTGCTGCTGATCGGTTGTCATATCAGCCCCTACAAACCTGCGGCAATGAATAACCCGAAAGAGCCCGCCCGTTCACGCGAATTGCTGTTGCACAAAAAAGAGATTCATCGTCTGCTAGGCAAGCTCAAGGAGAAGGGGCTGACGCTGGTTCCTTTGAAGCTCTATTTTAATGAGCGTGGCTATGCCAAACTGGAAATTGGCCTTGGCCGAGGTAAAAAACTGTATGACAAGCGGCAGGATAAGAAAGAGCGTGATATCAAACGCGACCTGCAACGCCGCTATAAAATGTAATGGGTGCCGTATGGAAATCCGAAATAGCGTTGCTGCTGCGTCAGAGTCGTATCGGGTTTCTTGCAACAGTGGGCAAAAAGGCCCTGAAACATCTATTAGATTCGTTTGCCATTTGTCACGGCAATATTCTTCTGCATCTCTCATGGCTGGCCAGATATGCTGCCAACATCAAAACGAATCCCGCCATTGGCCTGATGGTATGTACGCCGGAAGCAGCAGACTCTCCACTGGCCCTGCCGCGCCGGGGCT
The DNA here is from genome assembly GCA_964559845.1 of uncultured Zetaproteobacteria bacterium. GTDB lineage: Bacteria > Pseudomonadota > Zetaproteobacteria > Mariprofundales > Mariprofundaceae > WSZY01. Next base: position 2,071 of record CAZLJF010000067.1, read on the forward strand.
TTCAGGGCGAAGTTGCCTTTGTTACAGGTGAGCAACCTGATATGGCCAGGGCTGTCTGTCTGCAAGCCATTCCGGATGCCGAGCCACTCTTCTCTTTTGGCGATTTTCAGTTGTTTCAACTATCGGTCACAAGCCTGTGCCGGGTGAGCGGTTCTGGTTCCGCTCAAACAATTGCGGCCACAACATGGTATAAAGAAATGGAGTGCCACCATGCCTGAAATTTCAGCTTTTCACGCACATGTATATTTTGATCTCTCCACTGTTGAACAGGCCGAAACACTATGTGACACAGCTGGTGAAAAATTTGCTGTCAGTGTAGGCCGAAAACACAGGCAAGCCATTGGTCCTCATCCACGCTGGAGCTGCCAGATCAGGTTTGAACCCGAACTGTTTGGCAAACTCATTCCGTGGCTGGCACTGAACCGAAATGGCTTAACAATCTTGATCCACCCGGAAACGGGCGACGACTTGATGGATCATACCGAATATGCCATCTGGATGGGAAAAATAGAGCCACTGAACCTGGAGATGTTTAAGCCAGAGGCATGAAACGCCTTATCGAGGGAGCCGTGGAAAAAGCATTGCTTATCCTGAGTTCCTTCCGAAAACAAAGAAGAGGCCCTGTTCAGGAGCCTCTTTTTTGTTTTCTATCTCCCATGGATTTCGTAAAATCCATGCTGCGCCAAAAGGCGAAGGGCGGGAGCCCTGAGCCGTATCCAACAGATCAGTTCCTGGACTTATCCACGATCTTCTTGATCCATGGCATCATCGCACGGAGCTGCTCACCGGTCTCCTCAATCGGATGTGCGGCATTCAGGCGGCGATATGCAGTCATGGAAGGATAGTTGGTCGCACCTTCAAGAATGAACTGCTTGGCATATTCACCGGTTTGAATGTTGTGCAGGCATTCACGCATCGCCTTGCGGGATTCATCATTGATTACACGCGGACCGGTTACATACTCACCATACTCCGCATTGTTGGAGATGGAGTAGTTCATGTTGGCAATGCCACCTTCATACATCAGGTCAACGATCAGCTTCAATTCGTGCAGACATTCGAAGTATGCCATTTCAGGGGCATAGCCTGCTTCGGTCAGGGTTTCAAAACCGGCTTTCACCAATTCGACTACACCACCGCAAAGGACAGCCTGTTCACCGAACAGATCGGTTTCCGTTTCATCCTTGAATGTGGTTTCGATGATACCGGTACGGCCCCCGCCAATCGCAGAGGCGTAAGAGAGGCATATCGCCTTGGCATCACCGGTTGCATCCTGATGAACGGCGATCAGGTCAGGAATACCGCCGCCTTTCACAAATTCGGAACGAACCGTGTGACCAGGGGCTTTCGGGGCAATCATCACCACATTCAGGTCGGCACGCGGAACAATCTGGTTGTAGTGGATGGCAAAACCGTGTGCGAAAGCGAGTGTTGCGCCCTGTTTCAGATTTGGCTCAAGCTCGGTTTTATAGAGCCGGGACTGGAACTCATCCGGTGTCAGCACCATTACAAGATCAGCGCCTGCAACAGCCGAGGCAACATCGCTGACCTTCAGGCCGGAGGCTTCGGCTTTGGCAATGGAAGCAGACCCCGCACGCAGGCCAACCGTTACATCCACGCCTGAATCTTTCAGGTTATTGGCATGGGCATGCCCCTGTGAGCCGTAGCCGATAATCGCTACTTTTTTACTCTTGATAATCGAAAGATCGGCATCTTTGTCATAATAGATGTTCAAGGCCATGATGATTTCTCCTCAAATAAACTGGCGCATTCTGAGTTTAGAAAAGCACCCTCTATGCGCAAAGGCGGCGCAGAATATAGGATTTTCAGACAAACATCACCCCCTATCGTTGCAATATCCGTTTCCGTAGCCTCCCATTATGATGATATTGCCGTTATAGTTGCGCCTCTTTTCGATCAATCAGGAGTAAAGCATATGTCTGATAAACCCTGGGGCGGGCGCTTTGATGCTCCGACCGACAGCTTTGTAGAAGCTTTTAATGCATCCACAGATGTTGATGCACGCATGTATGCTGAAGACATTGCCGGTTCACGCGCCCATGCCACAATGCTGAATGCACAGGGCATCCTGAGCGATGATGAACTAAGCGCCATTATCAATGGCCTGAATGAGATCGAGGCTGAAATCGAGCGTGGTGATTTCGAGTTTATGATTGAGCTTGAAGATGTGCATATGAACATCGAGAAACGGCTGACCGACCGTATTGGTGATGCAGGCAAAAAGCTGCACACTGCCCGCTCCCGTAATGACCAGGTAGCAACCGATACACGCCTTTACCTGCGCAGAAGGACGGATGATCTGGTAGCGCGTATTCATCATCTGCAGCTGGTGCTGGTGCAACTGGCGGAAGAGCATGCCGATACCATCATGCCCGGTTTTACCCACCTGCAGACAGCACAGCCTGTTACCTTCGGCCATCACCTGCTGGCCTATGTCGAGATGTTTGAGCGGGATATGGACCGCTTCCTTGATGCCCGGGAGCGAATGAACCAGTGCCCGTTGGGCGCCGCTGCTCTGGCCGGCACCACCTTTGATATCAACCGCAACCAGACCGCCGAGGCACTCGGTTTTTACGGCCCGTGCACCAATTCGCTGGATGCCGTATCGGATCGTGATTTTATCATGGAGCTGCTTGCGGCGGCTTCCATCTGTGCGATTCACCTTTCCCGTTTCTCTGAGGAGTTGATTCTCTGGATGAGTGCGCAATTCAATTTTGTAGAGCTGCCTGATGCCTTCTGCACCGGCTCATCGATTATGCCACAGAAGAAAAACCCGGATATGCCGGAGTTGGTTCGCGGCAAGACAGGGCGTATTATCGGCGGCCTGGTCGCCATACTGACCACCGTGAAAAGCCTGCCGCTGGCCTACAATAAGGACATGCAGGAGGATAAAGGTGCCATCTTTGACGCCATGGATAATCTTGAAGGCAGCCTGCGCGTCTTTGGCGATATGCTTCCCGGTATCAGGGTCAACAGAGAGGCGATGCTTGAAGCTGCCGCATCCGGCTTCTCGACCGCCACGGATCTGGCCGATGCACTGGTACGTGCCGATGTGCCGTTCCGTGAAGCCCATGAAATTGTCGGCAAATCTGTTGCCTATTGCATTAAAGAGGGATGCGAACTGCATGAGATGGATGAAGCGGCATGCCGGGCCATTGATTCAAGGCTGACGGTCGCTATGGTGCGTCAGTTGTCCGTGGAAGCCTGTGTTGCAGCCCGCAATCATATCGGCGGAACAGCGCCGGAACAGGTGCGCCGGCAGTGCGCGGCCTGGAAAGCACTTCTGGAGTCATAAATGCGTAAAATGATTGTTGTTCTGGCCGTTCTTGGTCTCACACTGAGTGCCTGTGGTCGCAAGGAGCCGCCTCAGCCCGTTGCCGATGCAGCCCCGCCCGGCATTGCAGAGATCAGCCACGTTATTGTGGGTAACAGCCTGAAAATTGATCTGAAGCTTGTCGGAGGCAGCTATGGCATTGGCTATCAGATTGACCGTGCTGAAATTGACCCTTATTGCAAATGTCCGGGTTTTTGGCGCAGATATCACGAAGAACTTCCCAGTCCAGAAAACATGAACAAAACAGAATTGACCCAGTTGATTACACTGAAAAATCCGGATATTGAGTATGCCTTCCGGGTTCGGGCCATTGATGCCCTGGGCCGCTTCAGCGAATGGAGCAGGACGATCCGCGCCCAGGCAGAATTGTTCGAATAACTCCATGCCACCTGAAAAACTGTTCCAGCCGCGCCTGAATCAGTTGGGCGCCTATCCGTTTGAGCGGCTGAAAAAGCTGTTTGAGGGACATCAGCCAAACCCGGCATTGGCCCATATTGATGCCGGTGCCGGTGAACCGCGCCTGCCATTGCCTGCCTTTGTAAAAGAGGTGCTGGAAGCAAATCTGGCCGGTTTTTCCAAATATCCGAGCACACGCGGCAGTGATGCCTTGCGTGAGGCGATTGCGGCGTGGCTGATGCAGCGCTTCAAGCTGGTACATATTGATGCCTCTACACAGGTGCTTGCTGCCAACGGTACCCGTGAAGCGCTCTTCGCAGCAGCACATGCACTGGTAAATCCGGAGATGGCAAGCAGCAAGCCCTACGTACTGATGCCAAATCCGATGTATCAGATCTATCTGGGTGCGGCGGTCACGGCAGGGGCTGTGCCATACCTGATGCCATGCACAAAAGAGAGTGGTTTTGCCCCGGAACTTGATGCTGTGCCGGATGCAGTCTGGGAAAAAACGGCTTTGGTTTATGTCTGCTCACCAAGCAATCCGACCGGATGGATTGCCGATACGGCATATTATACCCGCCTGCTTGCACTGGCCGACAGACATGATTTCTATGTGCTGGCGGACGAGTGTTATTCTGAGATCTATTGGGAGAGGCCTCCGGTCGGTCTGCTGGAAGTGGCTGAGTCGCTTGGCCGTAACAGTTTCTCCCGCTGCCTTGTATTTAACTCGCTCTCCAAGCGCTCGGCCCTGCCCGGCATGCGCTCAGGCCTGATTGCCGGTGATGCGGAGCTGATTGGCCGATTCGCCAAACTGCGCAGCTATACCGGTCCTGCAACGCCGATTCCGTTACAACAGGTTGCCGCAACTGCATGGGCGGACGAGGGGCATGTTGAAGAGTATCTGAAAATCTATCGCCAGAGCCTGGAGGCATTTTTTGATGTTTACGGGCAGGGCGAACCGCCTGCAGGATCATTTTTTGCCTGGTTGCCGGTGGGCGATGAAGAGGGCTTTGCCGTTGCCGCCTATGAGCAGCAGGCTGTCACGGTATTACCCGGCTCCTATCTGGGAAGCGACGATCACAACGGTCAGAATTCCGGTTCGGGGTATATTCGTGCCGCGCTGGTTGATGGCCCGGAAAAGGCCGCCGAACTTGCCGAAAGACTCAAGGCAGTCAGGATTGAGCGATGATCATCCCTGCTCATATTGAAGCTGAAGTTCGCCGCCGCGCTACATCCGGCGGCACATTGAACTGTTATCTGTACGACACCGCCTCGATGCGGAGAAAAATCGCGCATCTTGTCCGGATCATGCCGGCGGGAGTAGAGGTGTTTTATGCCATGAAGGCCAACCCGCACCCGGCTTTTCTGAAGGCGGCACTGGATGCAGGCGCCGTTGGTGTTGAAATCGCCAGCCTTGGTGAGGCCAGACGAGCGGTGGAAGCGGGCTTTGCTGCCGGTCAGCTGATCTACACAGGCCCGGGCAAATCACCTGAAGAGCTGGCATGGAGCGTGGAACACGGTGTCCGCACCGTGCATATCGAATCCCTTGTCGAGGCGCATCGCCTGAATGCAATTTGTGATCAGTCTGGCAAACGCATGGATGTGCTGTTACGCATCAATGCCAATTTCGATATCCATGATGCCCAGACCACCTTCTCCGGTGGCAGTAAGAAATTCGGCATTGATGAGGAAAGGCTGGATGAGGCACTGCCGCAGATTCTGGCGCTTGAGCATTTGAATTTCCGTGGCCTGCATGTCTATGCCGCCTCGGGTGTGCTGAATGTGGATGATCTACTGAAAAATTGTGAACTGGTCTTTGATCTCACAAAAGAGATTGAGGCATCCTATGCCGGTGTGAAGTGTGACATTATCGACTTCGGCGGCGGTTTTGGTGTCGATTATCTGGAAACAGGCGAGGATTTTGATCCTCATGCCTATGCAGACGGACTGGCTGCAATGATTGCCGATTACGGTTTTGAAGGCCGCCGTTTTGTGCTTGAACTGGGCCGTTATCTGGCAGCCGATTCCGGCTTTTTCTGCACGGAGATTCTCGATATCAAGGAGAGCCGTGGCAAAAAACAGGTGATCTGTGCCGGCGGCATCAACCACTTCCGCAGACCTGCGGCCTTGTCGATCAACCATCCGCTCGGCATCGTTCGTACATCGGCTGCAAAAGTGTTTGACGGACAAGTCTCTGTTCGCAATGAGAAGGTCTATTTCGGTGGTCCTTTGTGCACCAGTGCAGACAAACTGGCCAATGATGTATTTGTCGAGGCAGCCGATATCGGCGATATTGCCCTGTTCGGATTGGCGGGCGCCTACGGGCTAACCATGTCAAACCAGGAATTTTTAAGCCATGCGCGGCCAGAAGAGATTGTTCTGGGCTGACACTCCTTTATCTGATGTTATTGATCCTGGATCGTTGAGGTTCATGGCGTTTCTTTTTCATACTCTCAATCATATTGTTTTGTTCGGGCGCGGACTCATTGCCGGTTGTCTTAAATGGCTTAACACCATTACCCTGCGAGAAGATACCATCCCTCTTTCGATTGCCCTGATCCCAGATCGCATCCTTTCCGGATGACTGACCCGTTGTAGCACCCATGCCGGAGCTGCCAGGCACGCGGCTACAACTGTGACAATAGTTTTTTCATCTGTTCCCTCCGTTTACGCTGAAACAAGGAATATGTATATGTTGTCTAATTGCGGGTGCTCACTCTCCACGTTTATTATGTTTGTCATGACC
>CAZLJF010000068.1:0-8542 GCA_964559845.1 uncultured Zetaproteobacteria bacterium
AGAAAAAAAGAAACAAAAACAATACCTTGAGATTTATTCAGGGGCGACTAATTCAGCAAAACCCGGCTGCTTGACCATGGAAAAACTACTATCAACGGAATGATCCGGTTATCCCATCAAATCGGAAAAATCAGCATCTTTTCTAAGGAATTTGAGTTCTTTTCAGCAGGTGACTGACTTGAACTCAAGACTTATTGATCTCCGGATGTCAGTTCAGCCGGGACTTCGATAAGCTCTGACTGGGTGTTTCGCAGGGAAAGTATTTCCAGACCGTGAGGGCATGGCCCTGAAAGGCAGTCGCCTGTGGCAGGATCAAAGCGTGCATCATGGGTATGGCATACCAGCTGGCTGCCATCTTCGGAGAAGAACTGTCCGGGAGCCCAGTCCAGTGGTGAACCCATATGCGGGCAGCTGTTTCGATAGGCTCTTATTTCGCCTTTAAAGCAGATGGCAAAACCTTCGTAATCATGGGCAGGGATCCGGCTGCCGGACGGAAACTGCTCGGTAAAACTGAATGTAACGGCTTCGCCTTCAGAGGGTGCTTCAATCTGCTGCCAGCGATGGATCGTCGCTTTCATCAATTCAGTGTCGAAGGGCTAGTTCCCTGAACTGTTATCTGTGCCGGAAGCTTTGCTGCACAGTTGTCGATAACAGCCTGCCGCCTGTTCCCATTCACCGGCCTCCGCATGCCAGTCGGCTCGTGACCGAAGCACTTCAGGCGCAGCATGCTCATCCAGCAACTGCTCCATGATTTCATTGGCCAGCCCGTTCAGCCCGGCGGTTTGAGCCAGGTTGGCCTGTAACCAGCGCATGGCAGGCTGATAGGTTTTGGCAGCATTCTTTTTGTCGAGTCGGCGGAATGCCTGTATCGAGTCGGCCTTTAACAGCTCAAACAGCGCTGCGGCGATCCTGAAGTCATTGTGTTGCTCAAGGTATGAAATCCAGAGCTTCTCGGTGGCATCACTGTTTTTATCGGCATTATGCGCCCGACCGAGCGCAAGAATAACGTCGGCACTGTTCGGGGCCAGCCGATAGGCCTTGCGCAGATAATTCTGCCTGTTTTCGGATGCTTCGCCTGCAAGCCGGATATAGGCATGGGCCAGCCGGGGCTTGATACTGGCGGCAGAGCGTTGTCCCTGTTTCCATGACTGTTCCAGCAGCCGGACAGCGGTTTTCCAGTCATGCTCTTCTTCGGCAAGTGCGGCCAGCCGGGAGATGGCAAGCGGTGCATCGGGGCGTACTGCCAGCCATGCTTCCAGGTGCGCCTTTTGGGTGGCCGCATCCGGTCTGGAGGCTGCTTCAGGATTGCTGGCAATACGAGCGGCCAGGGCCACCTTGAGTGGATCATCACCAGGATTCGGGCGTGCCTGTTCATTGGCCGGCGTAATCAATGTTTTAAGCAATGCAATCGCCCATTCAGGGATGCTGCCGTGAGACTTGCGAAATGCCTTGCTGCCCTGGTCCCCACGCATGTCGAGCATATCGGCAATGCCTTCGCGCAGGCGCTGTTCACGCCGTTTTTTCCCGCCCATGCGCAGTGTATGCCAGAGTTGCCCGGGGCCTGCGAAAATAGCGGTAACAATCCTGCGAAGCAGCCAGAGCAGCAGCAGCAGTACAAGGAGCGCCAGGATAAATGCGCCCTGACGAGTCTCGAAAACCCAGCCAAATGCCTCGATACGCAACATCTGGCTGACCATTTCCGGAAAGAGCATGAACAGGGTAGCCACAGCAAGGGCGAGCAGGAGCAGCATGAATGTTCTCATGACAGTTGCTCCAGCCATGCCGCAGCGCTCTGGCGCAGCTTGTTAATATCATCTTTGGCGGCTTCAAATGATTCAGGCAGTCCCAGATCAGCGGCTGCAGATGATGCATCACCATTTTCCGATGCGACAAGCCTTAATTGTAAGGTTGCCCGCAATTGCAGCCATGCCGTTGCCTCCGGCCACTGTTCCATCTCAATATTGCGGCCGGTATTGATCAGCTGTTCACGCAGGCGTGCATCCGCCTCCTCCTCTTTGCTCAATGACGGACGAAGCGAGAACTGTTCAACAACCCAGTTCAGCCAGCGATTTTCAAATTCGGGAATAATGTTGGCGTGCTCAGTTCTGCTCAGTGATTCGGCATATCTGTTCAGTGTCTGCTGCCAGCCTCGAAGCTCCAGCAGGCGTTTTTCAGCCAGAGCCAACATCGCCTCCGCCCGTTCACGTTCACCGGAAGAGAGGAGCGGCATCAGCGCAATCTCCTCCCATGCCAGCTTCAGTTGCGGCAGATGATTGGCCGGGTTCGTGATCCAGCGCAAGCGGGTACGAAGCTGCATAAGCTGGATGGAGCGCTGCGCCTCTTCCAATGCCTGCTGCTCCTGACGAAGGGCATGCAGATCCTGCTGCAACGCTTCCATGGCATCAAGCAGACGCCGAACCTCTTCACTGCTGGCAGTGTCGGCCGGGCCTTCCCTGACAGGTGGCATCTCGGGTAGCGTATCCATCGCTGTTTCTGTTTCAGCGGCAAGCCGGGACGGCTCAATCACCGGAGCCGTTGCCGGAGGCATTTCAGTTTTGGTGACCTCTTTCTTCACGGCTGGAAGCCATCCGGTGAGGGGAGTCAGGTATTCATCCTTGAATTGCCGAGGGGCGAACTGTTGGACAGCAAACAGAGCGAAGACAATGGCAGCAGTAGCAAGCAGCAACAGCCGCCTGAAGCGGTGCTTCCCCCCCCCTGTTGCATCCTTTGTGGAGGTATCTGCCGGGGGGTGCTCCTCCTGACCGGCAGACAACTCTTCGATATCTGTCGTCTTTTCTGCCTCTTTGTCGTTACTCATACTCTAAGCATCGTTCAGCCAGCGGGCTACGTCCAGCGCATGATAGCTTAAAATCAGATCGGCGCCGGCGCGTTTGAAGCCCAGCATGGTCTCCAGCACCACCCGCCTCTCATCAATCCACCCCTTTTCGGCAGCAGCCTTCACCATCGCATATTCGCCGGAGACGTTATATACTGCCATCGGCAGATCAGTCGCATCTTTCACGGAACGGATGATATCCATATAGGCCAGCCCCGGTTTGACCATCAGAATATCTGCACCCTCCTCGATATCGAGCATCGCTTCGCGCAGTGCTTCACGGGCATTGCCTGAATCCATCTGATAGCTGGCACGATCACCGAAGCTGGGTGTGGAGTCGGCTGCATCGCGGAACGGACCAAAGTAGGCAGAGGCGTATTTTACGGCATAGGACATGATCGGAAGATCACTGAATCCGGCGGAGTCGAGCCCTGTACGAATGGCAGCAATCATGCCGTCCATCATGCCGGACGGTGCCACCATATCGATACCGGCCTCAGCATAGGAGATCGCCTCTTTCTGCAGATTGACCAGTGTGGCGTCATTATCCACCTCTTCGCCATGCAGCACACCGCAGTGGCCATGATCGGTATATTCGCAGAAGCAGGTGTCGGCAATGACATAGCTTTCAGGCGCAGCATCTTTGGCCTCCCTGATGGCCTTCTGGACAATACCATCTGCATCCCAGCCGCCGGAACCGACGGCATCTTTTCGGGCAGGGATACCAAACAGGATAACGCCCGGAATACCGAGCGCAGTTGTCTCTCTGGTTACCTTGCCGACATCGCCTAAAGGGATGCGGAATACACCCGGCATACTGGTCACGGGAACGGCTTCGGAGATGGTTTCGTCAACAAAAACCGGATAGATGAAATCACTCGGGCTTAATGAGGTTTCACGCACCATACGACGAATAGTCGGGTTTTTGCGTAGTCGCCGTGGGCGATGGATCAGTTCAGGCAGAGACATAATCAGACTCCGGATTTATTAAAATAGTCGGCCAATGCATCAAGCATGGCGTCAAAACTAGCTGTTTTTGCAATGGCCTGCACGCTTAATCCGAGATTCTCGGCAGCTGTGCCAACCTGAGGACTAATTACGGCAATGGCAGGGATGTCGGCTATTTCAATACTGCCGATGCGTTTCAGATAGTGCTGCGCAGTTTTCGGACTGCCCAGAAGAACCGCATCAATCTGCTGTTGCTGTATCTGTTTGATGATTGCCGTCGCATCTGATTCGGGGCATTTCATGCGGTAGGCATGAATGGTGATCACTTCACAGCCCTGTGCGGTCAGGGCATGGCTGAGCGCACTGCTGCCCTCTTCAGCGCGGAAGAAGATGAGCCTTTTCGGAATACCCGTCTGCTTGTAGGCAGCAATTACTCCTTCCTGTGAAGCGGTTTCCGGCATCAGCCCCGGAGAAATACCGGACTGCTCCAGTGTTGCCGCCGTTTTTTTGCCGATGGCGGTGACTCTGAGCGGTTCCAACAACTGGCCAAACCTGTCGCCGAATACTGCAGCCACGCATTGGACCCCATTGCGGCTTGTGAAAAGCACTTCCGCAGCATCCTGCTTATGCCTGATTTGCAACAGGGGAATACTCCGCCGGATATTTTCATTCAGACACTCCATCTCCAGACAAGGCAACCGGAGCGGCACACCTCCGCGTCTAAGGATTTCAGCAGCAGTGAGTTCACCCTGATCTTCGGCGCGAGTAACAAGAATTTTTTTGCCGGCAAGGCTGCGGTGTGTTTCAGACATCTGCCAATGATGCACAAGCCTGAAGGGTGTGCCAATTTCCAGGATGTCAACAAAATAGTTGCATTGATGGCAGATATATGTTGTTCTATATATAGAGCCGCTTTCCGGGATCAATCTTCAAAAGAATGTTGATTGGGTGGTGCGGTGGAACGGTTTCCCCCTGATGACAGGACAGATGACTTTTTGCAGTCCGGTTTTTTGACCATGTGGCCTGCAAGCAATGGGTTGTCTTCGGGGTTAGATTGTTTTGAGGTTTAATTGAATGGCGACAAAAAAAGTAAAAGAGCAGGCGAGAAAGGTTCTGAAGGATGTCTTCGGTTATGACACCTTCCGTTCAACACAGGAGGATGTGATTTGTACGCTTCTGGATGGCAAGGATGCCTTTGTGCTGATGCCGACCGGTGGCGGCAAGTCTCTCTGCTACCAGATTCCGTCAATCATGCGAAAAGGGACAGGTATTGTTGTCTCGCCGCTGATCTCGCTGATGAAAGATCAGGTGGATGCCTTGACGCGCTGTGGTGTGAAGGCGGCATACTATAACTCATCGCTGAAGGCCGCGGCCGCCAAGGAGGTGCTGGATCAGTTTGAGGCCGGAGAGCTTGATCTTCTATATGTGGCGCCGGAACGGCTGTTGACCAAGACATTCCTGAAGCGGCTGGAGAAGGTGGATGTGGGCCTGTTTGCCGTAGATGAGGCGCACTGTGTCTCCCAGTGGGGCCATGATTTCCGTCCGGAATATGTGCGACTGGGAGAGTTGCGTGAGCTGATGCCGAATATCCCGATGATTGCCCTGACCGCAACAGCGGATGAGCATACCCGTGAAGACATTGCCGAGCGCCTGGGGCTGAAAAAAGCCAAACGTTTTATCTCCAGCTTCGATCGTCCCAACATCCGTTACCTGGTGGCCGAAAAGCGCCAGCCTCTGACACAGGTGTTGACCTTTCTGGAGGACTGGAAGGGTGCATCGGGCATCATCTACTGTCTCTCCCGTAAACGGGTGGAGGATATGGCAGTAAACCTGCAGCGCCACGGCATCCGAGCCGCTGCCTACCATGCCGGTATGCCGGGGCGGTCACGTGAAAAGGTGCAGGATGATTTTCTGCGTGACCGCGTCAAGGTGATTGTGGCAACAATTGCCTTTGGCATGGGTGTGGACAAGCCCAATGTCCGTTTTGTCATTCATCATGACCTTCCCAAGAGTATCGAGTCCTATTATCAGGAGACAGGGCGTGCCGGTCGTGATGGCCTGGAGTCCGAAGCGCTGCTTCTCTACGGTTCAGGTGACGTGAACCTGGTGCGCAGACTGATTGAGAATGTTGAGAACCCGGATCAACGCCGTGTCGAGGTGCATAAGCTCAACAGTATGGTGGCACTCTCCGAGGCGCTGACCTGCCGCCGCCGGGTATTGCTTGGATACTTCGGCGAAGAGATGGAAGGAACAGCCTGCGGCAATTGCGATGTGTGCCTCGATCCACCAGAGACATATGATGCAAGTGAAATCGCACTGATGGCTGTGCAGTGTGTCAGAGAACTGAATGGCGATTATGGCATCGGTTATGTTGTGGATGTACTGCGCGGCTCCAAGAATGCACGCATTTGTGAAAAGGGCCATGACAAGATCAAGACGCATGGGGCAGGAGCCGATATCAATGGTGATGAGTGGACCTCTATTCTTCGCCAGCTTATTCATCATGGTATTTTTATACAGGACATTTCACGGCGTGCGGCACTGATTCCGACCAAAAAGGCGGATCTGCTTCTTGAAGGCGGCTCCATTATGCTGGCCAAGTATCAGCCGGGCATCAAGCGCAAGCTGAAACGTTTCACCCAGAGTAAGGATGAAAAACTGTTTCAGAAGCTTGTGGAGGTTCGTGAGCGCCTGGCAGAAGAGGAGGATGTTGCGCCCTACACCCTGCTCTCTGACGTGGCACTGACCGAAATGAGCCAGTTAAGTGATATCAATGAGGCTGCGCTGCATAACATCAGCGGCATGGGCCAGCACAAATTTGAAGCCTATGGCGACCTGTTTTTGTCGGTTCTTAAAGAGCATGCGGAGACACATACCAAAGAGAGCGGCAAGGATGCATCAGGAGCACCAAAACTTATGGCCAAGGGCCCGGCTGCAAACGATGCACAGATGCACACATGGAGCCTCTACAAAAAGGGGATGAGTGCTGCTGAAATTGCCAGCCATCTGGGGGTTGCTGAAAAGACCATCTTCAATCACTACATTGCTCTTGTAAGGGCCGGTTATCATATTGATGTGCCGGCAGTGATTGGTGAAGAGTTTGATCAGGTTATGAGTGAACTGGATGATGCGGATCCATATGCCTCACTATCGGAGATCAAGCGCGACCTTTCCGTAGATTTGAGCAACGAATATTTCCGTATGGTTCTGGCCTGGCGTGAAGCGATTGGTGTGGCCTAGGGAGGTTCTGTTCCACACTTCCGTACAGGGCCCTCCTGCAATTTTGTCTGAGCAAAGTTAAAAAGATGCTGATGCTCAGATAAGCCCGTGGTTTGAGGCCAGGTGAATGCCTGCCACTATAATGGCAAGCAGCATAAGTACGGTACTGACAGCCAGCATATAGCGGGCAATTTTGAAATGCTTCTCATTGCCCTGCCGGGCAATAAAGGCACGCTCCTTTTCGGCCCGGCTGTCGGCGTCTGCAAGTGTGATGTTGCGAATAATATTGGCAGCCCAGTGCTGTTTTGCACCGGTGGTAATGCCTTCAATCGCTGCATGTATGGCTTTGGCACATTCGGCGGCAGTAACAACATCTCTGGAATCAGTGCCGCGAAGATGGCCTGCCGTAAAGGCTGAGATGGTTCTGATTTTAAGGCGGCTTCCGAGAAAAGAGTGAATGGTCTGCTGCACCATTTCGTGATGCCTGAGCGGGTTGGTAAAGCGATGCCGTCCCTGCGCTGTCTCCTGCATCCAGGTGGCAGAGCGGACCGAACCAAGAATTTCACCTGAATAGCCAAGTGTGGAGATGGCAATAAGCTGTGCGTTAGTGATGATCAGGTGGTCAATATGAATCACTGTCCCTTTTTTGGTAGGCAACTGAATATGGTTCATCACAATCGCCCCCTTTTTCTTTAACAGGCCAAGTTCACGCTGAATTCTGGCATTGCCAATCACACCAGCCAGCCAGGGGCGGGCATAATAGAGTGCAATAAGCAGAAAAAGTATCGAGGCGGAGGCCATGATAAGCGGGGTCTCTGGATGAATAAGTTGAATACTGTCCATAGTTTTCTCCGAATCCCAGTCCATGGGGCTAATGCGACCCACGCAGTGTATGGGTGCTGTTTCTGATGTCCCATGATGCATGTCACACTTTGTTAGACGTACGGAGCCTATCGTTTTCATTATTGAGGGAAAATTTTTGCTCATGCTTGAAATATCATTGTCGATAAACATGCGTAACTAATAGATATAATGCCTGTATCTGGTCTGGTTACAGCTATTCCGGGATAGGGGTGAGTATTGGAAGTTGGCAGCTATCGTGTGTCGCCTGTAATTGTTTCAGTCATTGCAGCGGTGCTCTCCTCGTTTGCAGCATTGACCACGGTTCCGGGAATTGCCTCTTCATCTGAAAAAAACGGAGCCTGCTGTGGCCGTGTGCATTCGGCACGAGTATGGGCGCGGGTATCTGGACGATATATTGCCATGCTGGCCTTTCAGCTTCCTGTTCCTGTTCATTATGATATTGCCCTAACCCTCCTCCCCTGATGCCGGCGGTTGTTGCAAGTGCTGTGGCGATTACGCCGCTTCGCTCAGGCGGGGAGATCACCACATCAAAGCCGTCATCATTGGCATCATGATGGACTCAGATATTGCCGCCATACGCATGAATGCCAGCATGTGAATCGCCCCGGGTTTGTCGGAGGGTGAACGACCACCGGCTAAAAGCCGGTGGCTTCGGGTTACGGCTATAAGCCGGAT
>CAZLJF010000069.1:0-8535 GCA_964559845.1 uncultured Zetaproteobacteria bacterium
TTTCTTTTTACTCTGCTGCTTCTCTGTTGCGCACCATCTGAACTGCAGGCTGCTCGCGATACTGAAGCGGAACTGCAACAGATTCGGCAGGAAAAGGAGAAGCTGGTAAAGATACGCAAACAGCTCGAATCCAGACTTGGAGCGCTGGGGAAGGAGTTGCGCAAGTTGGATCAGGCGCTTGTTTCTGCCCGCGCTGCACGGCGTAAGGTGGATGCGAAGATTGCCGAGACAGACCGGAAACTTGCACAATTACGAAACACAAAAAAACAGCTGAAGTCAGACATCGCCAATCTTGAGGCGCAGATGATACAGCAAGCGGTGGCCGCCTATCAGCGGGCCGGCCGCCAGCCAGGCTGGCTGGATATTTTTACCGGTGTTTCGGTATCTGAAATTCCGCACAGGAAGAGGATGTTGCGCTTTGCCATGCTCTCCCAGGAGAGAGAGCGTTTGCTCTGGCAGGAGAAGGTTGTTGAGCTTGCGAAGGTTGAAGAGCTGGAAGTGATCAGGCGGGATGAACTGGTCGTGCTCAGGAGAGAAAAAGAGAAGCATGAGCGCAAGGTTGCGGCGCGGGTTGATGAAAAGCGCAGTATGGCCAAAAGGGTGCGCAGGGATGTCGCCCTTAACAGGGAGCGGAGAAAGCAGCTGGCGGCGCAGGAAAAGGCGTTAAAGCGTTTGCTTGAAGGCCTGAGTGTTGGCTTGCTGGGCAGTGACAGGGCGGCAAAGCCGCAGTCGGTCAGAAAGCAGAAAGGCCGGTTATCATGGCCTTTGAAGGGAAGGATTGTGGCAAGCTATGGCTCGCGCCCGGAGGCGGGCAGGCCGAGGTTGACCGGTGTCCTGCTCTCTCCCCGCTTCAGCAAGGGGAAAGGGAAGCAGGTTAAGGCGATTGCTTCAGGGCAGGTGCGCTATGCTGACTGGTTTGGCGGTTATGGCCTGATGATGATTGTTGATCATGGGGATGGCTTAATCTCTGTCTATGCCCATAATGATGCGCTGTACCGGCAAACAGGTGACTGGGTTGAGGCTGGTGAGGTGCTGGCGGAAGCCGGCAGTACGGGCTGGATTGAAGATATCCGTCTCTATTTTGAACTGCGGGACAGGGGCAGGCCAGTCAATCCGAAAAAGTGGTGCCGAAGATGAGCGTTGACAGGAGGCGCAAGGAGAGAGTGATGAGTTTGAAAACAACACGATTCGTACTGGCTGCAGGTATGGCAGCAGTGATAGGTGCTGCGGTTGTGGCCTGGAACCCGGAAGGGTATCAGCAGGCAACAGCAGCGACAGACTACAGGCAACTGGACAAGTTCTCTCAGGTGATGGATGCAATCCGCCGCTCCTATGTGGAAGAGGTGACGGATGAGGAGCTGATTGAAGGAGCGCTTCGCGGCATGCTATCAAACCTTGATCCACACTCGACTTATTTGGACAAGGATATGTTCAGGCAGATGCAGGTCGATACACGTGGTGAATTCGGTGGCCTCGGTATTGAGATTGTAGCTGCTGAAGGTGGAATTCGGGTTGTGGCTCCCATCGAGGATACGCCGGCATATCGTGCCGGTATTCAGGCAGGTGATCTGATCATCAAGATCGGGGGCCAGCTGGCAAAAGATATGTCACTGCCGGAAGCCGTGAAGATGATGCGGGGCAAGCCAGGCACATCGATCAACCTGACTATTTTCCGTGAAGCGGAGGCACAGCCGGTTGATGTGCGTATTGTGCGTGCGGTGATCAAGGTGAAATCGGTAAAAAGTGATCTGCTGGCGCCGGGTTATGCCTATTTGCGCATTGCCCAGTTTCAGGAGAAAACGAGTGAGCAGTTGAAAAAGCAACTGGCTGACCTGCGTAAACGGTCTGGTGGAGTGCTGCGCGGGGCTATTCTTGACCTGCGTAACAATCCGGGTGGCCTGCTGGATCAGGCTGTTGAAGTAAGTGACCTTTTTCTCAGTGAAGGGGAGATTGTCAGTACCAAGTCCCGTGTTGGCAGAAGCATGTCTTTTGAAGCGGAGAAGGGAGATCTGCTGAACGGGCTGCCTTTGGTTGTGCTG
The DNA here is from genome assembly GCA_964559845.1 of uncultured Zetaproteobacteria bacterium. Classification (GTDB taxonomy): domain Bacteria; phylum Pseudomonadota; class Zetaproteobacteria; order Mariprofundales; family Mariprofundaceae; genus WSZY01. Next base: position 2,040 of record CAZLJF010000069.1, read on the forward strand.
ATTAACAGTGGTTCGGCTTCAGCATCCGAGATTGTCAGTGGTGCTTTGCAGGATAACAGGCGGGCTGTATTAATGGGCACCAAGACCTTTGGCAAAGGTTCTGTGCAGCGCATTGTGCCATTAAATGATGGCACGGCATTCAAATTGACCACTTCGCTCTACTATACGCCAAGCGGCCGTTCGATTCAGGCAACCGGTATTGAACCCGATATCGAAGTTGAGCAGGTGGTGCTCAAGGTAGAGGAGCAGCGCAAGCGCTTGTTGATCTCCGAACGGGATCTGAAGGGCCATCTGAAAAACGGCAATGGCGAAAGCGGGAAAACGGATAAGAAGTCTTCCGGACAGGAGATAAGTGAACGCATCAAGGAGCGGCTTGCCAGAGATGTTCAGTTGCAGCGTGCCCTGGATCTTCTGAAAGGGTTGAATGCCATTCAGTCCAAGGGTTGATCAAGGAGCCTGTCGGAGTGATGAGAAGTCTGCTGAGTGGTATGGGAGGCGATCCGAATCAGCTATTATTGATCTTCGCTATCGCATCCTTTGAAACCATCCCCGTGGTTTCAAAGGGCTTGCTCTGATTCGATGAGTCGGCAATCAAAAAAAACGCCTCGCTGGCTGCATGTTGCGCTGGCCTGTCTGTTGGCAATGTTGCTGTTGGCAGTGGTGCTGCCGTCAGGCCAGCAGGAGCCGTCTCTGAAGCAGGCTGTTGTTCCGGCTGCTGCACCGGAACCGGCATCCGATCCGGAACAGCCGCTCGATTTTGCCTATGAAGAGTTAACGGAGGAAAGGGAGCTGCGAGCTCCGAAAGATGTGGACGTGGCCATACACAACGGTTACCCCGAATCTGGTATTGCGCTGGTGATGGATGATATCGGTTATAATCTGAATGCCCTAAAGAGAGTGTTGGCGCTCCCGTTTCCTGTAGCCATTTCTGTTCTGCCTGATGCGCCCGGGGCAGCAGAGGCGGCAACCATGGCTTATGAGGCGGGCAGGGTGGTAATGTTGCATCTTCCCATGGAGCCGACGAGTTCCAAATATCGTGCGCGTATGAGTGAATCTTTTCTGCGCACGGATATGAACGAGTCGCAGCTTCGCCAGCGTTTCAGCCATGCCCTGGAGAAGGTGCCGCATGTGACAGGTGTCAATAATCATATGGGTTCGCTGTTAACAACGCTTGAAGCCCCCATGAGGTGGGTCATGCAGGTATGCAGGGAACATTCACTCTTTTTTGTCGATTCAAAAACATCACACACATCTGTTGCTGCCGACATTGCATCGCAATATGGCCTTGCCTGGGGTACTCGCCGGATATTTCTGGATCACACGGTTGATGCGGAGGATCTGAACATGGCATGGGAGGCGGCGATACGGTGTGCACAGCAGCAGGGGTCATGTATTGTTATTGCCCATCCCCATGCAGAGACCCTGAACTTTCTTGAGCAGCAGGTGGCGGAAACGGATTATCATTTTATCCGGCCTGTCACATCCATGCTGCATGCAGGAGGGAGGTTATGATGGCGGCACTACGCCGATACCTCATGGCAGGTGTGGCAGTTTCGACACCGATCCTGATCACCTTTGTTGTCGTGAAGTGGCTGATCGAGTTGTCAGATCAGGCCCTGGATCTGTTGCCGCCAGCCTTTCGTTCAGAGGCGTTGTTGGGTGTGCATATTCCGGGTCTTGGCGTACTCATGGCTCTGGTTGCGCTTGTGTTGATCGGCGCTCTGACCACCAACTTTATCGGCAAGCGGCTGATACGCTGGTTTGATGCGCTTCTGGCGCAGGTGCCTGTCATCAGGTCTGTTTATGGCGCGATTAAACAGTTGATGGAGGCTGTGCTGGGGAAAGGCAGCAGGGCCTTCCGTCAGGTTGTTCTTGTGCCCTTCCCGCAAGAGGGACAGTGGACCATCGGCTTTGTAACGGGCGAGACATCGCTGCCGGTTCCGGGGGAGAGGCCGAAGGTGGCGGTGTTTGTGGCGACAACGCCAAACCCGACATCGGGATGGCTTCTCTTTGTCAGCGAGGCGGAGCTGATTCCTCTGGATATGAGCGTGGAGGAGGGGATGAAAATCGTCGTTTCCGGAGGAATGATCAATCCGCAGGAGAATACACATCTTCACGAGGTAAAAGAGTGATACGCCTCTCTTGTAAAGCTGTCTGGGTACAACTGTTGCTGTTCATCTGCTGTCTGTATTCTTTTGCAGCAATGGCGGTCGAAGCCTATGATGAAGTGAAATCGGATATTCAGGCAGGGCGTACGGAAACAGCGCTTGAGACGCTGCGTATGATCGTCAGGAAGCAGCCTGATGATTATCAGGCATGGTTTCTGATCGGCGTTGCCAGCACGCGTCAGCAGCACTATCACCAGGCGATTGAGGCATTTCGCCGCGTCATTGAACTCAATCCCCGGCTTGCAGAACCGCATAACAATCTTGCAGTCATATACAATGAACTGGGTGATGTCCGTGCTGCTGTGGATGAACTGGAACAGTCGATCAAAAAACGTCCGGGATATGCTATTGCGGAAGAGAACCTTGCCGACCTCTATGTGAAGCTGGCATTGCAGAATTACCGCAGCGCACTGAAAAGTGAACCAAACCCGGGCCTGCAACAGCGCTATCTGCGCCTGTTGCAGGTACGTGATCCGGCTGCCGTATCCGATCCTGTGCCCGTTCTTCCGGAGGGTGCGGTTACGCCTCCTGTTTCGCAACAGGAGGCGGCGGAGCTTGTTGCTGAGCAGTCTGTCGTGACCAGGTCAGAGAAAGACGATGCTCCGGAGGGTACAAAGCGTATGAAGGAAATGGTGCTGGAAGCTGTTGAAGCATGGCGTGTGGCGTGGTCTTCCCGGAACCTTGCTGGCTACTTCTCTGCTTATGGCGAAGATTTTCATGTGCCGGAACGTTTTGCCTCATTTGAGGCGTGGCAGCGGTACAAGCGGCGTGTGATTGGATCAAAAGCCTATATTCAGGTTGAGTTAAGCGATGTTCAGGTCGAGGTTGATGAGCATAACGGGCGTGCAAGCGTCAGGTTTTTCCAAAAATTCCGTTCCAACAATTACAATAGCGATAATGTTAAGGTTCTGAAGATGAGATTGGATCATGGTGTATGGAAAATTGTGAGCGAGGTCTCTCTCTCATGATCAAACAGATATTTGCTGCCCTGTTGCTGTTGATGCCGTTTGTTTCAGTTGCCGAGGAGAGGTTGCCTGTGAATCAGCGAGCCATCATGGCGCTGGATGCCGGTGAGGCTGATGCTGTCAAAACGCTGCCACAGTCCGAGCAGGTTGTGTTAAAGGCAACACTGGCGCTGAAAAGCGGCTCTCCGGAACGTGCGCTGGACTATCTTAAAGAGGATCACTCCGGAACAGATCCGCTGCTGGCACTGCTGGAGGCCGAGGCACACCGCCAGTCTGCACTGCAGGCTGTTGCCAGGGCGGGAGACTATGCCCGTGGTCTGAAGGATAAAAAAGAGCAGCTTGAGAGTGCCGATCTTTCGGCCGGTCTGGTTGAGGCGGAGGTGCGCCTGAACGCATTCATGGATCGTCTTGATGGTGTATATGGCAAGCCGCTGCATCTGCTGCAACTTGCCGATGATGTTCAAAGTGTGTTCATGGTGGATAAGGCCCGCTCCAGAATGTTTGTTTATGAGCGGGATGAGCATGGTGAATTCCAGCGTGTGGCGGATGAGTATGTTGTGACCGGTGCGAAAGGCGGTGATAAACAGAAAAGTGGAGATGCCCGTACTCCCAATGGCATCTACCGTTTTGTGAAACGCCTGGACGATGCCCGGCTCGAAGCACGCTACGGGCCGGTAGCATTTCCTATCGATTATCCCAATGAACTGGACCGGCTGCATCATAAAAACGGGTATGGCATCTGGATGCATGGCTATCCTGATGGCGTGGGAAGGCGCCTGCCGCAGGATACGCGCGGCTGTTTTGCGCTTCCCAATGACCGTTTGCTGGCAGTTGCAAAGCATGTGCACCTGAAGCATAGCTGGGTGATCGTGGGTGAGAATTTTGTTTTTGACCAGGAAGCGAAGCGGGCTTCACTGTTAAGTTCGGTAACTTCCGCTCTGAAGCAGTGGCAAAAGGACTGGTCATCACTGGATACGGAGGCATACCTTGGCCATTATCATCAGGCATTCCGTTCCGGGAAACGTAATCTGGCAGAGTGGAAACGGTACAAACGGCGGGTCAACGGCAGCAAGTCGTTTATTGAGGTGTCACTGTCGGATATTACTCTGATCCATGACCCGAACAGATGGCCGGAAGGTGAAGTGGTAGTGGCGGAGTTTAAACAGCACTATCGCTCGAACAATTATCAGGATGTGAGCCGCAAGCGTATCTATTTGGTGCGTGCCGATGCTGCCGAACCCTGGAAACTGTTGATTGAGGAGAGCATATCCCCATGAGCGGCAAAGAGGAAAACACCAGGGGTCAGGGTGAAGTCAGGAACTTCTCTGACCGGCGTATGCAGAAACTGGCAGATGAAAATCATGAACTGAAGCAGTATGTCGCCGATGTCATGAAACGGTTGCGTGAGAATGAGCGGCTGTTTTCGCGGCTGTTTGAGCTTGAGTCCAGAGTGCTCTCCGCGACCGATCCTGAGGATCTCTGTTTCACACTTCTACGCGGCCTGCGTACGGGATTCTCCCTTGATATGGTCCGTTTCTGGTTTGATCGTTCGAGCTTTATAGGCAACTGCCAGCTGGATGGCTTGTCAGAACGTGACCTTGTCTGGATTGAGAAGGGCGAGATTGCCAATATGGGTCTTCTGGGCAGGCATGTCTGTCTGATGCGATTAAGTCGGGAGAAGGGCTTTGTCTGGCTGGAGAAGCAGGATGAGCATCTTGCTTCGATGGCGCTGCTGCTGTTGGGGCATCCCGAAAGGCCTTTTGGCGTACTGGGCATGGGTTCCGTGGAAGCGGACCGTTTTTCTCCGGAGCAGAGTGTCGATTTTCTGCAGCATTTGGCACAGGTGATTGGCCTGAGCCTTGAAAATGCGATTGCACGGGAGCGCCTGGCGCGTATCTCGATTACCGACAGTTTAACCGGAAGTCATAACCGCCGTTTCCTGCAGCCGCACAGCCATCAGCCTCTTTCGCAGTGGTTTGGCCGGGATACTCAGGTCGCATGCCTCTATTTTGATATTGACAGCTTCAAGGCCATCAATGATCGGCTGGGCCATGCCGCAGGGGATGACCTGCTTGCATCGGTTGCATCCACTGCACAGCAGTTTGTGCGTGCAAAAGATCCGTTGATCCGAATGGGCGGCGATGAATTTGTGCTGCTGCTTCCCGGCTGTTCAGAGGCCAAGGCATGTGAGATTGCCGGGCGTATTGTTCAGGGGTGTGGCGAGATTGTGGTTCAGGATGAGAAAGTGGCGATCAGTATGGGCGTAGCATACTCGGCAGCAGAGCGGGATATGGCTGTGCGGCAGCTGATCGAATATGCCGATCAGGCAATGTATGTGGCCAAGGCTCTGGGAGGGTCGCGTTTTGAACTCTGTGAAGAGACAAAAGCCCCCTCAGAACAGCTTCCAGATGCAGTTAAGTGAGGCGATAGCCCGCTACCTTAAACAGCTTTCCGAAGTGCGGCTGGCATCGGAACACACAATTTCAAACTATGGGCGTGACCTGGCCCGTTTTATTGAATATTGCGGCGATATGCCTGTTCAGGATGTTTCAAGGGAGCATGTGCAGGACTGGATGGTAGCAGCTTTCAGTCAGGGGCTTTCAGCAACAACACTGGCGCGCAGGCTTTCTGCCCTGCGCGGTCTGCTGGATGTTTCGATGCAGGCTGGCTGGTGCGAAAGGAATGTGGCTGCCGGTATTCGCCCCCCGAAACAGCCGAAACGGTTGCCGAGAACACTGCCTCCTGAGCAGACCAGCCGGATGATGCAGGCTACAGAGGCAGCATCCGAGGCACGTGATCTGGCTATATTTGGTGTTATGTATGGCTGTGGTCTGCGTGTTTCCGAAGCAGTGGGCCTGAATCTTCAGGATGTCTGCCTCGAGGGACAGGAGCTGCGGGTGTTCGGCAAGGGAAAGAAGGAGCGGGTGGTGCCAATACCTGAAGGTGTCATCAGGTTGCTGCAGGGTTATCTGGAAAGGCGCAACGGCAGCCCGTCCGAATCCGCACTCTTTCTGAATCAGCGGGGAGGGCGGTTAACGGCACGCAGTGTGCAGCGCATGGTCAAGAAGCGGGCGCTGGAGACAGGAGCCGATATTTCGGTGACACCGCATCGTTTGCGTCACTCCTTTGCGACGCATCTGCTTGCCGGCGGTGTTGATCTGCGTGCTATTCAGGAGTTGTTGGGGCACAGCTCGCTGGGAACGACCGAGCGCTATACCCATCTTGATATAGCCAGATTGACCGAGGTTTATGATTCCGCGCATCCGAGGGCCAGGCGTAAATCCTGACTATTACGAATGTCCGATGTTTTTGGGCAATGCGTTTGACTACTCCCGGTTCATCAGGCACCCCTTTTATTCATAG
>CAZLJF010000070.1:0-8296 GCA_964559845.1 uncultured Zetaproteobacteria bacterium
AAACAGAAAAAAAGAAACAAAAACAATACCTTGAGATTTATTCAGGGGCGACTAAATACGCAAAAGGCATCCTGCCTTTTGCTTTCTTCGCTCCGGCGGCGCATGTCCGCCTGCGTTTACGACTTCACGTTGTTCAGTCGCCACCCATCCATGGGTGGAAGGGTGCTCCATGGGTAGGCTGGAGAACTCCCCCGTTCAGCTGGCTGCCGACGACTGCAAGGATGCAGGAGGTAGAGCAACGCATGGAGCAGTTGCCGAGGCAAGTATGAAAATGGGGTAAAGCTGCAACGTGCGCCCATTTTCATATGCAGCCGAGGGAACCTGTAGGGCGGTCAGATGCCGGGTGCCCTTTCTTTGGGCAAACAAAGAAATAAACATCGCTTGGATTTGCCTTGGTTCTTTTTAGCTCGGGGTGACTTGCAAGCCATCTAAATCGGCTTGACCACCACCATGATCACAATAGCAATCAGAATCAGCGTTGGAACCTCATTATAGAGGCGGTAAAACTTGTGGCTTCTGCTGTTTTCGCCTGCCGCAAAAACTCTGACAATATGACCACTGTAGAAGTGATAGAAAAGCAGCGGCAGAACCAGCGCCACCTTTACCCAGTACCACGGTTCGGCCTGCACATATTCCCACTCGATTACTGAGAGAGCGATGCCGCACGCCACTGTCACAATCATGGCCGGTTGCATGATATACTTGAACAGCTTGAATTCCATCACGCAGAACTGCTCATGCACCGCCCCCTCTTTATGCATGGTGTGATAAACAAAGATCCTGGGCAGATAAAAAAGACCTGCAAACCACGAGACCATCGCTATAATATGAAGGGCTTCAACCCACTCAACCGTTCCGGATTCCATAAGCGGAAGACTACGCTTCCGGCAACTCGATCGCCAGAATGTCTTCCAGCCTCACCTCAAGCAGTTCTCCGGATTCGGAACTGAAAAAACCCCATTCGACACCGTCGATCTCCTTCCACTCTTTCGGCATTGCCATCACGGCATGGTGCTCTCCATGATCATCCTTATAAATAATACGACAGTGTATCTTCATGGCGGCAGCCAGTTCAAAACGGTCATAATACGAATATGAGATTGCCATGCGACAAGTATAGACCATCTCGCTATCGTTCCACTATGCGAAGAATCGACCTGATCGAGCCATTCCGTGTCATGCAACTTCTGGAACGCGCCAAGGAGCTTGAGGCAGAGGGAAAAACGGTTATTCACATGGAGATTGGCGAGCCCGATTTCGCCACCCCTGATGCTGTTATTCGTGCTGCCAAATCACACCTTGATCACCATGACCAGTTCTACACGCCATCTACAGGCGCGCCTGAACTGCAACAGGCGCTGTCTGACTGGTATGCAGATGAATACGGCATCGATATCGCAGCGGAACGCATCCTGATCACACCCGGAACCTCCGGCGCATTCAGCATGATCTATGCTGTTCTGCTGGAGGCAGGAGAATCTGTTCTGCTTCCCGATCCGGGTTATCCGTGCCAGCGAAACTTTATACGACTGGCAGGCGGCGAGCCGATCAATGTACCGGTTGGTCCTGATAGCCGCTATCACCTCTCCGGCGAACTGATACAGAAAAACTGGCAAACCGGTACACGGGCGGCTGTGGTTATCAATCCCGGCAATCCGACCGGCACGCTGATTGCCCCCGAAGAGCTGGAAAGGATCGCGGCAGTCTGCCGTGAACATGGCGGCTACCTGATCTCCGATGAGATTTATCATGGCCTGACCTACGGTGCCAAAGCACCCTGTGCGCTGGCATTTGATGAGCAAGCCATTGTTGTCAACGGTTTCTCAAAACGCTGGGCCATGACCGGCTGGCGCGTCGGCTGGATTATTGTGCCTGACAACCTCATCGATGCCTGCCGGCGTGTCATGCAGAATATTTTCATTGCTGCCCCGACACTGTCGCAATATGCCGCCATTGCGGCATTAAAAGAGCAGCAGTCGGTCGGGGAAATGTGTCGGACATATAATGAGCGCAGGCAGTTTCTGCTTGCCGAACTGCCCAGACTCGGCTTTGATATTGTCGTCGAACCGCAGGGAGCATTTTACATCTATGCCAATGTTGAAAAACTCACGGACAATGCCAAGACCTTCTGCTGGAGACTTCTGGAAGAGAAAGGTATTGCCATCACCCCCGGTGAGGACTTCGGCACCTTCAGGGCCAACTCCCATGTCCGCTTCTCCTACGCTACCGGCATGGATGCCTTACAGGAGGGTGTTCGCCGTCTTGCCATCTGATAAATGATTATGGATAGTTTCAGTCGTTCCGTTTCACTATACTCCGGCGCATGATCAAGGAGATTGATGGATATCCATTCGGTTCTGATTATTGAAGACAACCCGGTCACACTGGATGTACTCGTGCAGGTTGTTGACAATGAACCCCGACTCAGGCTGCTGGGCACAGCCACAAACTACCGTGATGCGGCAGACAACCTGGCATGCAGGCCCGACATCCTTCTTGTCGATATCGGCCTGCCCGATGGCTGTGGCATCGATCTTATTCGTCAGGCAAAACAGCGCTTTCCGGGGACTGAAATCATGGTCATCTCCAGTTTTGGCGATGAGAATCATGTTGTTGATGCGATTGAGGCGGGAGCAACAGGCTATATTTTAAAAAAAGGGTCATTAACAAATGTCGGCTCACATATATTGAGCCTGATGAAAGGCGACTCCCCCATCAGCCCCGGCATAGCTCGCTACCTGTTGCAACGCTTTCAGCGGCAGCCGTCAGACAGGGCTACAAAGCCGCCTCCCGACTTAACCGAACGGGAACAAAATATTCTGACGCTGATCGCCAAGGGCTACAGCCAGAGTGAGGCTGCCAGAACCCTGGGAGTAAGCCAGCATACAGTGCATACCCATATTAAACATATCTACAGAAAACTCTCTGTACACTCCAAAACAGAAGCTGTTTTCGAAGCCTGTCAGATGGGGCTGATCAATCCATACAGCTAGCATTTCATCTCTTTTCCGGACTGCTCCGATGCTCCTGTAAGGTAAGCCCCCCATCACAAAGCTCCGGCATCCCCTGTTTAGGGGATGCCGTTTTCTGTTTTCATTGCCTATAGTTCGTATCCACAACAGTCACAATAACCTGGCACTTAAAAGAAAACGGGACGCCAGGAGGGGGAAGGGTCAGAGGGAGCAGCCGTGCTCCCTCGCTTTTTACACTTAACAGACTCCGCTTATTGCATCAGTCTGAACAGCAGTCATATTTTCTCCCTTTTACAGGAATCGCTGGTTTATTCGCTGCTTCCATCCACAGATACATGGAGACACTTACAAGCTTGATTTGTAAGCAAAGTGAAAAACCACGCTTTTGCTTTGCATAGCTAAAATTGCATGGATACAATCAGTGTTAACAGGTTCTAATTCGGTATCTTATTAAGCGCTTCGTGGTGAATCGTTGCCAACCTGTACAAGATGTAAGATGACATCCTCATCATCATCGCTAGACTCACCAGCCTTTAACAAAATGATTTAGCCAAACTGGAGTCCATCTCCCTATGTTTAACGTACTTACAAAACTGTTCGGCAGCCGCAACGAGCGTATTCTGAAAGAGATGTATCCTGTCGTAGACCGGATCAATGCACTGGAAGAGAGCCTGAAATCCCTCTCTGATGACGAACTGAAGGCAAAAACAGATGAGTTCAGGCAGCGCCTTGCCAACGGTGCTTCCGTTGATGATCTGCTACCCGAAGCATTTGCCGTGGCCCGTGAAGCATCGGTTCGCGTGCTCGGCATGCGCCATTTTGATGTGCAGTTGATTGGCGGCATGGTGCTTAACAGTGGCAAGATTGCAGAGATGAAGACAGGTGAGGGTAAGACCTTGATGGCTACCCTGCCGGTCTATCTGAACGCCCTGACAGGTCGCGGCGTGCATGTTGTCACCGTGAACGATTATCTGGCCGCTCGTGATGCCGAATGGATGGGCAAACTTTACGGCTTTCTGGGACTGACGACCGGCACCATTATACACGGCATCTCCAGTGAAGAGCGGAAAGCCGCCTACGCCGCCGACATTACCTACGGCACCAATAATGAATTCGGCTTCGATTACCTGCGCGACAACATGGCTTTTGTGCAGGAGGAGATCAACCAGCGTGACAAATACTTTGCCATTGTCGATGAGGTGGACTCCATCCTGATTGACGAAGCGAGAACCCCGCTGATCATCTCCGGCCCGGCCGAACAGGCAACCGATCTCTACCAGCAGGCCGATGCACTGATTAAACAGCTTCCCGAGTCCGCCTATGAGAAGGATGAGAAGGACAAAGCCGTCTCCTATACGGAAGAGGGGCAGGAGCAGGTCGAGGAACTGTTCCGTGAAGCGGGCCTGTTAACAACAGGCAATCTCTACGATCCGGAGAACGTCAACCTGATGCATGCAGCCACGCAGGCACTGCGTGCCAATACGCTCTTCACCCGTGAGATTGACTATATTGTGCGTAACGGTGAAGTCGTTCTGATCGACGAGTTTACCGGCCGCATGACGCCGGGCCGCCGCTACTCCGATGGCCTGCATCAGGCGCTGGAGGCCAAGGAGGGGGTAGAGGTCCAGCCGGAAAACCAGACGCTGGCCTCCATCACCTTCCAGAACTATTTCCGCATGTATGAAAAGCTGGCCGGTATGACCGGTACGGCTGATACGGAAGCGGAGGAGTTTGAAAAGATCTACAAGCTGGAAGTGGTCATTGTACCGACCAACAGGGAGATGATCCGTAACGACATGGCCGATCTGATCTATCGGGATCAGGAAGATAAATATCACGCCATTCTTGAAGATATCATTGCCACACACAAGAAAGAACAGCCTGTTCTTGTCGGTACCACATCGATCGAAAAGTCCGAACTGCTTTCCAGCATGCTGAAGAAAAAAGGAATTCCGCACGAAGTGCTGAATGCCAAACACCATGAGCGCGAGGCGGAAATCGTGGCTCAGGCGGGGCGTAAGGGGGCGGTCACCATTGCCACCAACATGGCCGGGCGTGGCACCGACATCATGCTGGGCGGCAATCCGGAGATGCTGATTTCACAGCTACCGAAAAAGCTTTCCGACAAAGAGCGTGAAGCCAGGGCCGAAGAGATTCGTCGTGCCTGCAGGGCCGAGCATGATGAAGTGACCGCTGCAGGCGGCCTGCATATCATCGGTACCGAACGTCATGAATCCCGTCGTATCGACAACCAGCTTCGTGGCCGTGCCGGGCGTCAGGGTGATCCGGGCTCAACCCGCTTCTACCTCTCCATGGAAGATGATCTGATGCGCATCTTCGGTGGCGAAAAGATGCAGGCGATGCTGACCAAGATGGGCTTTGAGAAAGGCGAAGTGATTGAGCATCCCTGGGTTTCCAAGGCAATTGAAAACTCCCAGAAGAAGGTCGAGGGACGCAACTTCGACATCCGTAAACAGCTGCTTGAATATGATGATGTCATGAACCAGCAGCGTGATGTGATCTACTCGCAGCGGCGTGAACTGCTCGAGGCTGAGGATGTCCGCGATGTTATTGAGGATATGCGCAGTGACTATGCCAGACAGCTGACGGCCAGGTTCCTCTCCGGCCATGCCGAAGAGTGGGATCTGGAGACATTCAGAGAGGCGCTGGAGAAGAGCCTGACGCTTAAAGCCGATGTTGAAGCATGGCGCGATGCCTGCGAGATCCAGGACGTCGAGTCAATGGCGGCAAAGCTTACCGAAGCACTGGAAGCGCATATGGCGGAGAAGGAGGCCATTACCGGCACTGAGCAGATGCGCGGCTTTGAGAAGTGGCTGCTGCTGAATGTACTGGACCATCACTGGAAAGAGCATCTGCTGGGCATGGATCACCTGCGCCAGAGTGTCGGCCTGCGTGGCTATGCGCAGAAGCAGCCGCTGCAGGAGTACAAGCGCGAATCATTTGAACTCTTTGCCGGTATGATCGATAAAATCCGTGAAGAAGCGATGATTACACTGCACAGTGTTCAGATTGAGCAGCCTGAAGCGATGGAGCAGAAGCCTCCTAAACAGGAGCACAATGTCACCTACAGCCGAGGTGAAGATGAAGCGGACAACGAACCTGTGCAGACATACAAGCGTGAACAGCCGAAGGTGGGACGTAATGCCCCGTGCCCATGCGGTTCCGGCAAGAAATACAAGCAGTGTCACGGCAAGCGGAGCTGATCGATTTGCCCCGGCCAGCGCCATCCATGGCTCCGTCCCACATCCTGTGGGATGGGGCAGACTTCCACATGCTTGAGATAAGGTAAAAAAAATGGCTGTGAACCCACCGCATCTTAAACCTGCACTGGCAGTCCCCGGCTTTAGAGTTGGTACGGCATCCTGCGGCGTAAAGTCTCCCGAACTCAAAGGCAAACGTCAGGATGTCACCCTGATTGTTGCTGATGTGCCGTGCCATGCAGCGGGGGTATTCACCCGGAATCGTTTTCGTGCTGCCTGTGTAACACTCGGCGAAGCAACACTGGCGCGCCATGCAACGGATATCCGTGCCATTATCGCCAATGCCGGCAATGCCAATGCCGGAACAGGCAAGCTGGAACAGCAGTGGTCCGAGGAACTGATCGCATCTGCGGCCGATGCAGCAGGCGTGGATGCGGACAAGGTTCTCTCCGCCTCCACCGGCGTGATTGGAACTCCATTCCCTATTGAACGTATCCGGAATGGCATGCATGAGGCAGTGGAAAGCCTGATTGAGAACCACTGGGAAGCGGCGGCACATGCGATCAGGACAACCGATACGTTTGCCAAATGGGCATCGAGAAAGGTTGGTGATTATACCATCACCGGTATTGCCAAGGGTTCCGGCATGATTCACCCGAACATGGCAACGATGCTGGCCTTTATTGCCACCGATGCGCCGCTTACAGCGGAACAACTGCAAGCGATGCTGCGACGTGTAGCCGACCGCTCATTCAACTGCATCAGCGTGGATGGCGACACCTCCACCAACGACACGCTCTATCTTCTCTCCAGCGGCATTGGCCTGGGGCACTCGCCGATGGATGACATATCCGGCTTTGAGCAGGCGTTAACGGAACTCTGCATCGAACTGGCGCAGTTGATTGTCCGTGATGGTGAAGGTGTTTCCAAGTTTGTTACCATTGAAGTTACCAGTGCCACAAGTGAACAGGATGCCCGGCAAGTCGGTCGCGCCATTGCTGTCTCTCCGCTGGTCAAAACCGCCTTTGCAGGATCCGACGCCAACTGGGGCCGTATCCTCTCGGCAGTCGGCAACTCCGGTGTAGAGATCGACACCAACAAAATCTCTCTACAGGCAGATGATGTGATGATGCTCGAATCCGGCAACCTGCATCCGGATTACAGGGATGAAGATGGCATGGCTGTATTCGCCAGGGATGAGTTCACGCTCCATGTTGACCTTGGACTGGGCAAGGCATCCGCCACAGTCTGGACAGGCGATCTGACGCACGAATATATCGTTATCAATGCTGAGTACCGGACGTAGAACTTTCGCTCCACTCCCTCATGCAGGTCGTCGGGCAATAAGGCATACAATATTCACTGACAAGCCTCGACAAAACCCTTGTGATTGCAGCCATACAACAAGTCATTGCTCTCGTCGCCGCCTTTAACAGCAATCAGGAATTATTGCTGCTCAAGCGTCCGGATGATGTGCATCAGGGCGGGCTCTGGTCCTTCCCCGGCGGAAAAGTTGGAGAATATGAAACACCACTTGATGCAGCGGTGCGTGAATTCAAAGAAGAGACCGGACTTTCCGGCAAACGCTGGCGTCATCTCGGCAAATCATCACACAGCTATGATGACCGCACACTCCACTTCCTCTTTTTCGTATGCATATGCCCGGACACTTCAGACCTAAACACTGAATCATCTCATGCATGGGTCAAACTTGATAAGCTTGGTGACTACACCATGCCGGAAGCCAACACCAAACTGCTTTCCATGCTCTCAATTCCTGAAATGAATGAATACCTGAACTCTTTTTGAGTCATCCACCTTCTTCTCCCCAATATTGCCGAAGACACTCTCCTCGCCCGCAACACCTACAATGGTGCAGGCTACTTTCAGAATACGGGATAACTGCAGCTGTTAACCACCCTCCCCGCGAGGCCGCCTGATGGTGAATTAGTCGCCCCTGAATAAATCTCAAGGTATTGTTTTTGTTTCTTTTTTTCTGTTTTTCGTGGTGTCATAATTGCAAGGGATAGTGGTTGATCCACGGGAACTCTTGCAAATACGGGGGAAGCATATGGGCCCGAAGCGGATGGAAAAGACGCCTTA
>CAZLJF010000071.1:0-8196 GCA_964559845.1 uncultured Zetaproteobacteria bacterium
TACATATAAGGTGGGAGTGAAGCCTGTCAGGGAGTTGTTTGGGGTTATGGCGGCAGAGGGAGTTCTGCAAGGAGTCTTTATGACCACTGGGGAGTTCACTGCGGAAGCCAAGAAATTTGCAAAGGGAAAGAAACTTGTTCTTGCATCGGGATCATCTTTTCTTCAATCAATCCAGAGCATGTCTGAAGAAAATCAAGCAGCTTTATTGAAGGTTGCTACTGAAGGTGATTATACAACGCCTACCTGTGTAAGCTGTGATGTCAAAATGAAGCTACGAATAAGCAAGAAAGGTAAAAATATAGGAGCAAGGTTCTGGGGGTGTTCTAACTTTCCTCGCTGCAAAAAGCAGCTAAAGTATGTACATACATGAAATCGCACACTGTGTTTCTCTAATATGTGTATTATGGATCAACATAACAGGTGGTCGATTTAACCGTAATACGCAGATAATCGAAACACGGTCACTTGAGCAGGCTATTAGTATTTTCGTTGGTTTCGCGCTGCCATGCCGAATACGGGTCGGCGAAAAAGATTTTGCTGTTCGGTGTAATAGGCAGGATCGAGCGGATTGCGGCCGGCGCAGTCCTTTTTATCACCCCAAATTGTTCCTCTGTCCGCATGGAATGGCATGCCGGCATTTTCCAGCCGTTCAGGGGTGATGCCTGTGCCGGTCAAGTCACAGCCATACAGTTTTGCCGAGTGCAGCTTTGCTCCAAACAGGTTGGCATGGCTGAGATTGGCGTGGTTCAGGGTGGTGTTTGCCAGGTTTGTACAGGATACAATGGCATGAGAGAGATCGGCATGATCAAGAATAGAGCCGCCAAGTTCGGCCTTTATCAACTGGCTGCGGTGAAGGTCGGCATGGGAGAGGTCACACCAGGCCATTTCGCAGGACTCCATCAGCGATTCAGAGAGGATGGCACGGTTCAGCGTGGCACTCATCAAGTTTGCAAAGCGAATGTCCGCACATTTCAAATCTGCGTTGGAGAGTTTGCAGTAGCTGAGATCGGCCATACGCAGACTGACGCTGGTCAGGCCGATATGCGCAAGACTGCACTTTTGCAGCTGTAGCCCATCCAGGCAGAGGCCGGGTTGCGGCTCCTCCATCCCTGGCAACAGTGTGCGGATCAGTGCATTGATGCTGCGGATGTAGGGTTTGCTGCGATAGTGATCCAGCTGTTTTTCAGAGAGAGCGAGAGGAAGATCCTGTGCCGCCTGCCGAATAATACTGCTACAGGAAGCCAGGATAGCTGTATCAATGTGCTGATAGTTGCTTACACCTTGTGTGGCAAAGCTCTGAAGGTCGTGAACAGCCATGCGCAGTTCAAATTCATCATTGGCCGGAATTGAGTTTACGCACTCAAAAAGCGCGCTTAATCCATCCGGCCATGTTGGTTGTCCTCTTTTCATATACCCACCGATTAATGGCTCCTGCCTTTTGTGATTCGGCCCTCATTCTTTGGCAAAGTTGCCGTCCGGATTAGCTATCCTGCTGACTTGTCGCGCTTTTTCGCGTAGCTGTATTGCACGGATACAATGATTCAGCACCTCACAAGGTTACAAGAGTATTTCCGGGTATCCCTGAATCTATCGGCTGACGAGTCACTTTCATGAGTTTTGATTTGTGAAAGTGGCGGATGAATCAGCGGCCATAGAGGTTGTTAAGCTTCTGAAATACTTCCTTTTTCTCTGTAAGCGCATCGAGGCTCTCAAGCCGCCAGCACCAGTTTCCTTCCAGTGTTCCGGGTGTATTGAATCGTGCTTCGGTTGGTAGAGCCAACAGATCCTGGACAGGAATCATGGCCAGCCGTGCAACCGAGGCCAGTACAGAACGTATCATAGACATCGGCATATCATTATGGTCAGCATTAAGGTAGTTGATGATGTGTTCGATTTCATGCTCGGAGGCGGTACGGAACCATCCCAGTGATGTGTCATTGTCATGTGTACCGGTGTAGGCAACGCTTTCGATCTCGTGATTGTGGGGAAGGTAAGGGTTGGATGCATCGTCACCAAAAGCGAACTGGAGAATCTTCATACCGGGCAAACCGAATCTCTCCCTTAGTGCAATTACCTCGGGTGTAATCAGTCCCAGATCTTCCGCAATCAGTGGCAATTGCCCGAGTTCTTTTCTCAGCGTTTCCAGCAGCTCTGCACCGGGGGCAGGCAACCATTCACCAATGCGCCCGTCCTGCATCTCGCCGGGAATGGCCCAGAAAGATTCCAGTCCGCGGAAATGGTCAATACGCATCAGGTGCATGCGAACAAGTTGTCTGCGTACCCGCTTGACCCACCAGCCGAAGCCATCTGACTTCAGCCTGTCCCACTGGTAGAGCGGGTTGCCCCAGCGCTGGCCGTTTTCAGAGAAGTAATCGGGGGGAACGCCTGCAACCTGATCGCAGAGCCCTTCATCATTGACGGTAAAATAGTGTCTGTCTGCCCAGACATCAGCGGAATCGTGTGCAACATAGATCGGAATATCGCCAAACAGCAGTACGCCTCGCTCTTCGGCATACTGTTTTAGCTGCTGCCACTGATAGGCGAACAGGAACTGTTCAAACTGAACCTGGCGTATGTATGCCGAGTGTCCTGCCCTGGCTGTATCAAGTGCATGGGCAGAGCGGTCGCGCAGGGACTCCGACCATTGCCACCATGGGAGATCATGATAGTCGTTTTTTAGTGCTGCAAAGAGAGCGTAATCATCCAGCCAGTCAGCATTTTGCGTAAGAAAGGCGTCAACGACTTCAGCCAGCGCAGCATCGCTGCTGACATGAGCCCAGAATCCATCAGCGGCCTCGGATCGTGCTGCCTCGATCGAAAGCCTGCCATCTATTACAGCCTGACATGACTTCTCATGGAGCCATCCACGAATTACACAATCGCGCAGGTCCAGAAATTCAGGATTGCCGGCTGAAGATGAGAGAGATTCATATGGTGAACCATGTCCGTGCGTAGGTCCCAGCGGCAGGAACTGCCAGACTGAAAACCCTGCTTCTGCAATGGTATCAATAAAATTCCGCGCTTCGACCCCGAGAACACCGTGCGGAAACGGCCCGGGCAAAGAGCTGATATGCAGTAGTACACCGGAACGTCGGCGATCAATCCAGTGATTCAATCTGTATCATCCGCAAAAGAAGGCATTCCTGCCTTTTGCTTACAGCGCATCAGAAAAAAGCATATTTTTTCTGATGCTTTAGTGAGCGCAGCAAGGCCGAACTCTTGCGAAGCGTTAAAAGGGTGAGAGATGGATATTGGGGTCGTATCAATTAAACTCACGTTTCGCTGTGTCCTCTACGCATGGTTCCACCGCCTTCGGCATCTCCACCGCCTTTGGAGATATATTGATCCAGTGATGAAGGCGTAGGCAAGCCAAGTAGCAGGTAGAGCTTCTTCAGATGTTGCCGGTAAAGTTGATCAAAATCTCTGACGGCCGTTCCCGGATTATAGTCACCAAACCACCAGCACCAGTCCGAACCTTCACAGATACAAAGCTGCTCCCTGGTTGCCTGCTGCTGTTCGGGAGAGAGGGTGGGAAATACCCTGTCATAGGCCTGTTTGGCTTCAATCAGCAGTTCCCAGGCGTGCGTTTTGGCCTTATCACCGATCCATGTTGAGAGGTTACCATAGACCCATGATCCCGGCGTCAGTTTTTTCAGCCTCTCTGTTGCGGCAGATACTTTCAGATAGTCACTGAAGGTGGTCAGTTCATAATCTTTATGTTCTGCAATTGATTGATAAAGCATGGTCAGGAACGGCATCGCATTTTCATGGTAATGTTCCCATGCGTTTTCACCATCCATAATGATCGATACAACCGGATTCTTCATGCCCTGGGTTCGGTGACGGATGCCAGCCAGCTCCTGCATGAAGTTATTGACAGCATCGTTGCTGTCCCAGCGCGAATATTCAAAACCGAGCAGGTCGGAGAGGTGATCATCACGGAAGAAGCAACTGATCTGCCTCTCTCCTTCACCGACCAGCCATGGATGATAAATTGCATGAGGATTACTCTCTCTTACGTTGTATCCCAGTGAGTGATGCAGCACGCCCTCGCCGGTGGCACACCACTTGAAACCGGCTTCACCAAGAAGGGCAAGCGTCTCTTCGGAGACGGCTCCTTCAGCTGGCCAGCAGCCGTTGGCAGGCTGCCCGAACAGAGCTTCATGGGAGCTTTTGGCCAGCTCAATATGCTCCCTGGCTCGCTCCTTGCCGCCCGGGTAGGGCGTTTCAGGGATCTGTGCATCAGGCACGGTTTCGAGGGCGGAGTTAAAATCAATCATCAACGGGATGATGGGATGCGCATAAGGGGTGGTGGAAATCTCGATCTTGCCTTCTGCCTGCAGCTTGCGATGCCTTTCAGGAATTTCACTAAGTAGTGATGCAATCAGTGTCAGCAGGTCACGACGATCCTGATATTTAAAATTGCGCCCCTTTTCGATCAGCCGGCGGGCAACAAAATTGCTCTTGCGGACGCTCTCCCCAAGCCATCCCAGATGATACCAGGTGACAAGATCAGTATAGAAGTGCCTGCCAAGGTATCTGGTGGCATCATGACTCTTTGCATGCTCTGCCAGATTCCAGAGGCGGCTGTAGGCCGGATAGCGGTGCAGGTTTCGCTCATGGTTCAGGCGAAAGCAGCTTTTCAGCAGATATTCGCACTCCTCGTCTGAATAATTGCCGGTTTTATGTGCCAGTGCAGTCAGCAGCGGATCCGGAAGTTCATCCTGGTCATGGTTCAACCAGTCGCGCAGCTGAACCGCATAATCTTCAATCTGTGCCGTCAGCGATGGCACATAATTGATGACTGCACGTGCATTGGGAAGCTGCTCAAGAATAACAGCCATATCGGTATAATCCTTGATGGCATGCAGATAGACCCAGGGCAGGTGATAGCGACCGCTCTCCGCCTCGCGGTAGAATGGCTGGTGCATATGCCAGTAAAATATAACGGATAGAGGCTTGCTCATGTTGTTCCTGTATGATTCCAGAAATAAAGTTGATGATCAGAGGTTGTGCAGTTCCTGCCCCATCATTTCAGATGTTACAAGAACAACACCACCTTCACTGACATAGAAACGCCTGGCGTCTTCTTCCAGATTTTCGCCAATTACGGTTCCTTCCGGAATGATGGTGCCTTTATCAATAACGCACTTCTTCAGGTGACAGTTGCGTTCAATGGTGACATCGGGCAGAACCACACTATCCTCTACAATTGAGTAGGAGTGTACACGCACATTGGAGAAGAGTACCGATTTGCGGACAGTGGAGCCGGTAATCAGGCAGCCTCCGGAGATCAGTGAGTCCACTGCCATACCGCGGCGGTCATCATCATCAAAGGCAAATTTGGCGGGCGCCAACTGTTCCTGTTGTGTCCAGATGGGCCAGTCAGCATCGTACATGTTCAGTTCGGGATTGATTGTGACCAGGTTGATATTTGCTTCCCAGTAGGCATCAATCGTACCGACATCACGCCAGTAACCGGGGGTACCGGTATTGGCGTTGACAAATGGAAATGCAAACGCATTGGCATGTTCAATGGCATGTGGAATCAGATCGTGGCCGAAATCGTGGGTGGATTTTTCATTCCTGGCATCCTCAAGCAGGCGATTACGCAGGTACTCGGCTGTAAAGACATAGATACCCATGGAGGCGAGAGCCATGGATGGATCGCCCGGCATCGGTTTTGGATCGGCAGGTTTTTCGGTAAACTCTACAATGCGCTCTTCATCATTGATGGCCATGACGCCGAATTCACTGGCCTCATCCAGCGATACCGGAATACAGCCAACCGTGATGTCTGCGCCTTTCGCCACATGGGCGGCAATCATTTTACCGTAATCCATTTTGTAGATGTGGTCACCGGCAAGAACAAGAATATATTCCGGATCATAGTGGCGGATAATATCGAGATTCTGGTAAACTGCATCGGCAGTGCCTTCATACCACCCTTCACCCTGACGCTGCTGGGCAGGAAGCACCTCGAGAAACTCGCCAAACTGACCGGAGAGGAAGCTCCAGCCACGCTGCAGATGACGCTGCAGGGAGTGTGATTTGTATTGCGTGACAACAGAGATACGGCGAATGCCGGAATTGATGCAGTTGGAGAGAGGAAAATCAATAATGCGGAATTTGCCGCCAAAGGGAACGCCGGGTTTGGCTCTCCATTTGGTCAATGCCTTGAGTCTTGAGCCTTTGCCGCCAGCCAGAACAAGCGCCACCGTATTGGCTGTCAGTTGACTGATGTTACGTTCTATACGTTTTTTGGGCATTGCCTTCTCCCTGTGCGACCGAATCAGATAGCGGATAGACTAGCATCTTTATTACATCGAGGCTATAGAGGCGGACGGGGAATGATGAGGCTGCGCTGCATGCACTTTTCCCCTATTCTTTCGAGAAATTGATCTTCTGCAACAGTGCATTTGTCTCTCTTTGCAGCATATCAGGCAAAAGTGTGATATTTTCCGAACTCTCGAACTCAAACACCCGTGTATCCGATTTCAGCAGTTTATGGATGGACTGCGTGAGTGCCCTGGCCTAGAGTATTCAAATCGAATTCATCTGGAGGGATAATGGCAGTCAGTGTGCGATCAACCACACCATTTGAAGGGCAGCGCCCTGGCACCTCCGGGCTACGGAAAAAGGTCAGGCTATTCCAGCAGCCCCATTATCTGGAAAACTTTGTCCAGTCTGTTTTTGATGCCGTTGGCGATGTCTCGGGCGCCACGCTGGTTGTAGGTGGCGATGGCCGTTATTACAATCGTGAAGCGATTCAGGTTATATTGAAAATGGCTGCGGCCAACGGTTTTGGCAAGGTTCTCGTGGGGCAGGGAGGCATACTCTCCACGCCGGCTGCATCTTGTGTTATTCGCAAACATAAGGCTTATGGCGGGCTGATTCTCTCTGCCAGCCATAATCCGGCAGGCCCGGATGAAGATTTCGGCATCAAATATAATACCGCTAATGGCGGCCCGGCCCCGGAGGCTGTGACAGAGGCGATTTTTACGTACACAAGGCAGATCAGTGAGTACAAAATCCTTGAGGCGGAGGATATTGCTCTGGATCAGGTCGGATCGACACAGCTTGGAGATATGCAGGTTGAGGTCATCGACCCGGTTGCAGATTATGCTGAATTGATGCAGTCGCTGTTTGATTTTGATGCCATTCGCGCACTGCTTGCCAGCGGTTTCCGTATTGCGTTTGATGCCATGCATGCGGTAACAGGGCCCTACGCCAGGGTGATCATTGAAGAAATGCTGGGGGCACCTGCCGGAACCGTGATGAACGGACAGGCCAAAGAGGATTTTGGCGGCGGCCATCCCGATCCGAACCTGACCTATGCCAGAGAGTTGGTTGATCTCATGTTTGGTGAGCATGCGCCGGAGTTTGGTGCGGCATCGGATGGTGATGGTGATCGCAATATGATTCTGGGTAAACGCTTTTTTGTTACACCGAGTGATTCACTGGCGATTCTTGCTGCCAATGCGCAGCTTGTGCCCGGTTACGCTGATGGCATTGCCGGTGTGGCGCGTTCCATGCCGACCAGTGCTGCTGTAGATCGTGTGGCTGGACGCCTGGGTATTGATTGTTATGAAACTCCCACGGGCTGGAAATTCTTCGGCAATCTGATGGATGCAGGCAAGGTTACGCTTTGCGGCGAGGAGTCATTTGGTACCGGTTCAAATCATGTGCGTGAGAAAGATGGCCTGTGGGCGGTACTTTTCTGGCTCAATATTCTTGCGGTACGCAAAATATCGGTTGAACAGATTGTGAGCGAGCACTGGGCCTTGTATGGCCGCAATTTCTATTCCCGCCATGATTATGAAGGGGTGGATGCAGCAGCGGCAGAGGCGATGATGGGCTATCTGCGTTCACGTTTTGAAAAGCTGCCGGGAAACAATTTTGGCAACCGGATTGTGAAGGCGTGTGATGATTTTGCCTATACTGACCCTGTCGACCGGAGTATAAGCCAGGGGCAGGGGATTCGTATTCTTTTTGAAGATGGCTCACGCATTGTATACCGCCTTTCCGGTACGGGTACAGAAGGTGCTACTATTCGCATCTATATTGAGTCGTTTGAGCCTGATGCGGACAGGCACGGGCTGGATGCGCAGACGGCACTTTGTGATCTTATTGAGATCGCTGCCAGTATTGCTCGTCTGCAAGAGTTCACAGGCCGCACTGAACCCACGGTCATTA
>CAZLJF010000072.1:0-8141 GCA_964559845.1 uncultured Zetaproteobacteria bacterium
CTGTAAAAAGCTACCCCGTTCGGCTTGAAAAGGAGATCCTGGCCAGGATGCATGTTGCTGAGGATGCAAAAGCGGGCAGTTATGTCTGTCTTGAGGTTAGTGATAACGGTGAAGGCATGGAGAGAAGCACACTGGAACGTGTGTTTGATCCCTTCTTTAGCACTCGCTTCACGGGACGGGGGCTTGGGCTGCCTGCAGTGCGGGGGGTGGTGTTCGGGCATGGCGGTGCACTGAATATCGAAAGCAAGATCGGGCATGGAACGGTTGTTCGGGCCTATTTCCCATGTGCCGACTCCCGAAGTGATTCGTTACAGGCAACAGTAGATGATTATACGGCTTCCATTATCGGCTGGAGCGGCCTGGGAACGGTGCTTGTTATTGATGGTGATGACACCTTGTTGACAGTCGCATCCAATATGATTGAACGGACAGGTTTTCAGGTGCTGTGCGCCAGTAGTGGAGCAGAGGCTGTCAAGCTGTATCAGCAGTACCGGGAGCAGATTTCATTTGTACTGCTGGACTGGAGCATACCGGAGATGGATGGCGAGGCGGTTGTCCATGCACTTCGCCGGATTCAGCCGGATGTAAAGATATTACTCAGTTCCGGTTACAGCAGGGAGCTGGTTATGCAGCATTTTACCACAAGGGATGTGTTTGATTTTATTCAGAAACCCTACTCCTTTGAACAGCTTAAGCACAAGTTGCGTAAAGTGATAAATGCTTGATGCTTTGCAGTTGCCAGTGGTGGCGGTAGTCTGCCCCGCCCTCGTGTTAACATGAAACAAATATAACGCGCATGTTTTATTTCCATCCCCTGATATGAAATTATTGTCACGGGGTGAAAAAACATGTGCGTCAGGGGGCTCCGGAGGATTTGCAAGATGAGTGAGCGCACACGCTGTGGTGACTTTCGAAAAGAACAGATAGGCAGGAGTGTCCGCCTAAATGGCTGGGTGCAGACCAATCGTGACCATGGCGGTGTAGTTTTTCTTGATTTGCGTGACCGCTATGGCCTGGTTCAGGTGGTTGTACATCCTGATACCCCGGATGTTCATGCACTTGCACACTCGCTCAGACAGCAGGATGTTGTTGAAGTAAAAGGCGTGGTGATTGCCCGTGATGCCGAGGCAGTGAATCCGAAGCTGTTAACCGGTGAAATCGAGATCAAGGCCTCCTCCATTGTTGTGCAGAATCGTGCCGAGACACCACCCTTCCTGATCGAGGATGATTGCAATACGGGTGAGCAGCACCGTCTTGAATACCGCTATCTTGATCTGCGTCGTACGCCGATGCAGGCCAATATGATTCTGCGCCACAAGGTCACTCATGCCGCGCGCAACTATCTGGATAGACAGGATTTTCTGGAAATTGAAACACCGATTCTGAACAAGTCCACACCGGAAGGCGCGCGTGACTACCTTGTTCCTTCACGCATCTATCCCGGCTCGTTCTATGCGCTGCCGCAGAGTCCGCAGATATTCAAGCAGCTTTTAATGGTGGCCGGTATGGATCGCTATTATCAGATTGCCCGCTGTTTCAGGGATGAGGATCTTCGTGCCGACCGCCAGCCTGAATTCACACAGGTGGATATTGAGATGTCCTTTGTTACTCAGGATGATGTGATGGCAATGGCTGAAGGGCTGGTTTCGGCTATGTTTAAGGAGGGTCTGGGTATCAGGCTGGATACGCCATTTTCCCGTATCACCTATCATGAAGCGATAGCAAAATATGGCCTTGATCGTCCCGATATGCGCTTTGGCCTGGAGCATGTCGATGTTACGGAGATCATGAAACAGGTCGAGTTCAAAGTGTTCCGTGAGCCGGCTGAGAAGGGCGGGCTGGTGAAGGTTCTGCGTGTGCCGGAAGGAGCCCGGCTGACACGTAAACAGATTGATGGCTATACCGATTATGTCGGCATCTATGGCGCCAGGGGGCTTGCCTGGATCAAGGTAAATGACAAGGCCGATGTTGCAAACGGATTGCAGTCCCCGATTGTGAAGTTCCTGCCGGAAGATGTACTCAGGCAGTTGCTCTCTGCTTGTGATGCGGAGAATGGCGATATCCTCTTCTTCGGTGCCGGCGATGCCAAGGTGGTTAATGATGCGCTGGGGCATCTGCGGGTGAAGATCGGCCTTGATCTTGGCCTTGCTGAGGAAGGAAAGCACAGCTTTGTCTGGGTGGTGGATTTTCCGATGTTTGAGTGGAATCCGGATGAGCGACGCCTTGATGCACTGCATCACCCGTTTACATCGCCTTATCCTGAAGACCTGATGAAGATTGAGTCCAGCCCGCTTGAGATGCGCTCACAGGCCTATGATCTGGTCTGGAACGGTACCGAGATTGGTGGTGGCTCCATTCGTATCCATGATCGGGAGACGCAGCAGAAGGTGTTTGCTGCACTGGGTATTTCCGAGGAAGAGGCGCAAGCGAAGTTCGGCTTCCTGCTTGAGGCGCTGAAGTATGGAGCACCGCCCCATGGCGGGCTTGCCTTTGGCCTGGACCGGGTTCTGGCGTTGATGGTGGGAGCGGAATCGATTCGTGATGTGATTGCATTTCCGAAGACCCAGAAGGCGGCAGATCCGATGAGTGACGCCCCCTCCGAGGTGGCTGATGCACAGTGGAAAGAGCTTGGCTTGAGGAAGCGCAGAACGGCTGTTTGACAATTTGAGGCTTCGAGCAGATTCTTAGTGATATGTTTGTTTCCATCATGAAATACCTGACTGTTGCCATGTTTGCAGTCCTGCTCTGCTCGTGTGCAGCCAAGCCCCCTGTTCAGGAGATGGCCGAGGCACGGTCGGCTATCGAAAGGGCTCAGCAGTTGGAGAATAAAGGCTTAAGGGCAAACAGGATGCTCAAGAGTGCTGAGCAGAGCCTGGAAGAGGCAGCAGCGGCGATTGATGCAAGGCATTATGATATGGCGCGACACAAGGCGGTTGAGGCGAAACGGAAGGCGCAGCTTGCTGCAAAAATCAGGCATGCTCCTTCCGATAGATAACAGTTAAAAACAGAGAGTAGAGCACGAGGTTGGTTATGGCTTTTGACAAGATTCGCATCCCTGAAACGGGCGAGAAAATTACCATGGGAGATGATGGCAAGCTGAATGTTCCCGACCAGCCGATTGTCACCTTTATTGAGGGTGATGGTACCGGCCGTGATATCTGGCGTGCATCCCGGCGTGTTCTTGATGCGGCAGTTGAGAAGGCCTACGGGGGTAAACGCAAGATTGCCTGGATGGAAGTGTTTGCCGGTGAGAAGTCATGGAACATGTATGGGAAGACAGATGATGCATGGCTGCCTCAGGAGACACTGGATGCCTTCAATGAATATCTTATCGGCATCAAAGGGCCGCTGACAACACCGATTGGCGGCGGTATCACCTCCCTGAATGTGGCGCTGCGGCAGAAGCTGGATCTCTATACCTGCCTGCGTCCGGTGAAATATTTCGATGGTGTCCCTTCGCCGGTGAAACGGCCTGAAGATGTGGATATGGTGATCTTCCGTGAAAACTCCGAAGATATCTATGCCGGTATCGAGTGGCCTGCCGGCTCGGATGAGGTAAAAAAGGTAATTGCTTTTCTGCAGGACGAGATGGGTGTATCCAAGATTCGTTTCCCTGAAACCTCCGGTATCGGCATCAAGCCCGTTTCCCGTGAAGGAACCGAGCGTCTGGTTCGTGCAGCGATCCAGTATGCGATTGATAACAATCGCAAGTCGGTCACCCTTGTCCACAAGGGTAACATCATGAAGTTCACCGAGGGCGGTTTCCGCAACTGGGGTTATGAGCTTGCCAAGAAGGAGTTTGGTGCGGTTGAGATTGATGGCGGGCCATGGTGTAAGCTGCCTGACGGGATTGTCATCAAGGATGCGATTGCCGATATTGCACTGCAGCAAGTGCTGACGCGTGCAACCGAGTTCGATGTGATCGCGACACTGAACCTTAATGGTGACTATTTGTCGGATGCGCTGGCTGCACAGGTGGGCGGTATCGGTATTGCGCCGGGTGCAAACATCAACTACAGCTCAGGTCATGCCATCTTTGAGGCGACCCACGGCACGGCGCCGAAATATGCCGATAAGGATATGGTGAACCCTTCATCTGTCATTCTTTCCGGCGAGATGATGCTGCGTTATATGGGCTGGACCGAGGCGGCTGATCTGATTCTTAAGGGTATCAATGGTTCGATTGCCGCCAAGACGGTAACCTATGATTTTGAAAGGCTTATGAAGGGGGCTACCAAGCTTTCCACTTCCGCGTTTGGTGATGCGGTGATCAGCCACATGGATGATGTTGCCCTCTCCGATCAGGAGACGGATCAGTACGATGAGCTGGCGGCGAAATTCAAGGAACTGTTTGAGACAGGTGCAGAGAAGTCTGCCGAGTTTGCCCAGATCGCGATGGAGAAGGCACGCCAGCAGTTGACAGCAGCAGGCGCTGTCAGTGAAGAGCAGGGGCTGAAATTGAAAAAGTTTCTGGAGCGCGACTTTGGCCAGATAGCTGAAACAGTGCGCGACGAGGCAAAGATCAAGCTGAACCCTTCACGACTTGGTACCGGCGCGTTGGCATCCATTTCATCACTGCTGGAAGCAGCCGGTTCCGCGCTTACCAACGCTGCATCAAAAGCGAAAGAGTCGTTGGCCTGTCGTTCAGGTGAAATCACCGCTGCAGGGACTTTGACCTGTGTAGCCTGCGGCCATGAGATGCACTTCAGGAAGACCGGGCGCATTCCGCCATGTCCGAAGTGTCATAAAACAGAATTCAATAAGAGCTATTGATTTTTGATCTTAAATAAAAAGCGGGGCATTTGCCCCGCTTTTTATGCATCATACACAATCAGCCGGATGGGTGTTCTTTCTTATTCGCTCCTAAAATCTTTGTTGTTTCTAAAATATTCATACAGACAAGGCAGTACGAACAGTGTCAACAAAGTGGAAGAGAGCAGTCCGCCCGTCACCACCGTAGCCAATGGTCTTTGAATTTCTGAGCCAACACCTGTTGCCAACAACAGAGGCACAAGACCGAGGCCTGCAATCATGGCAGTCATTAACACCGGTCTTAAACGACTCTCGGCACCATTGCGAATGGCTTTATTTATATCACTGCAATCAGCCAGATGCCTGTTGATCGCATCAACCAGCACTACGCCGTTGAGTACGGCCACCCCGAACAATGCAATAAAGCCGATGCTTGATGGTACAGACAGATATTGGCCTGATACAAACAGAGCCAGAATTCCTCCAATCAATGCCATTGGAACATTGAGCATAATCAGTGCTGCCTGGCCTACCGAATGAAACATAAAATAGAGCAGCAGGAAAATCATCAGCAGTGACAGCGGCACAACAACCATCAACCTGGCTTGAGCCCGTTGCTGATTCTCGAACTGACCGCCAAACACCACCGTGTAACCAGTCGGCAGGTCAATCTCACTTTGAATGCGTTGATCCAGTTCAGTCACAAGGCTGCCCATATCGCGTCCTTCAACATTACTTTGAATGACGATGCGACGTTGTACGTCATCACGTTTAATCATTGGAGGACCCTGTTCCACACCGATAGAAGCCACATCTTCGAGTCGAACCCAGGCACCATCCGGAGCTTGCAGAATAAGATTACCAATAACTTCGGAGTTGTTACGATAATCTTTGTCCAATCGCACATAAATATCATAATGCTCATTCCCCTGAATAATCTGTCCGGCAGATGCGCCGCCGATGGCATCAGAAACCAGCGTCATCACATCATCCACCGGAATGCCATAACGATCTAATTTACTGCGATCCGGACGAATGACCAACTGTGCTTCACCGGCAATCTGCTCCATCTCCACATCGCGAGTGCCTTCAACACTCCGTGCCAGTTTCTCAATCTCTTTACCCTTTTCTGCCAGCACTTTCAGATCAGGCCCGAAAAGTTTGATGGCCAGTGCAGCTTTCACACCGGATAACAGTTCATCGACACGCATGGCAATCGGCTGGGTGAAAGAGAACAGAAGACCCGGTACAACCTCCATCTTTTCGCGCATCAGGCTCTGTAATGTTTTTCTGTCAGAAGCACTTGTCCACTCTGAAACAGGTAACAGCCCCACAAATAGTTCTATATTCGATACTGGCTCGGGATCACCGCCAATTTCAGCTCGTCCTGTTCGAGCGGAAACGTATGTGATTTCCGGAAAGTTCTCGATCAGTACCCGTTCCAGTTTTTTACCTACATTTTTGGCAAACTCCAATGAAGAAGATGGAGCCAGCGTCACACGAATGGCAACCGTTCCCTCTTCAAGCTCAGGCACAAACTCGGTTCCAAGAAAGGGAACAGTTGCAAGTGTTACGACAAAAGCTGCTGCTGCACCACCAATCACCTTCTTGCGAGCTGTAAGAGCGCGTTCAAGCAATCCATGATATGCACGTGCAATCGGTGCCAGAATCGGACTCTCCTTGTGAACCACACCCTTGGTGAAGGCATAGGTTGCCAGCACAGGCATCACGAAAATCGCTACCAATAGTGATGCAAACATGGCAAAGCAGATCGATAGCGCCATCGGCGTAAACATCTTGCCTTCCACTCCTTCCAGCGAGAACAAGGGCATAAACACCAACAGGATGATGAGTACGGCAAATAACACCGGGCGTGCTACTTCTTTTGAAGCTTCGGTGACACACATGGCAATGGCATGGTCTCCCTCTTGTGTTTTTTCCAGGTGCTTAAAGATATTTTCTACCATCACCACAGAGCCATCGACCATCATACCGATCGCAATAGCCAAACCGCCAAGACTCATCAGGTTTGCGGAGATGCCGTAGTGCTGCATCACTGCCAAAGCCGCCAGAATCGAGATCGGAACTGACAGCAGTACCAGAGTGGCAGCACGTACATTCATCAAAAACAGAAACAGGACAATGATGATCAGCATAAAGGCTTCCATGAGTGCTTTTTCTACTGTCCACACTGCCCTGTTGATCAAATCAGACTGATCATAGAAAGGTTGGATCGTGACTCCCTCAGGCATCGATTTCTGTACAATCTGCAATCGTGATTTCACATCATCGATGGTGTTTTTTGTATTGGCACCAAATCGTTTCATGACAATACCAACAACAACTTCCCCAAGCTGTTTAATATTGCCATCCTCAAGACGTTCAGTCATGGTGACTGCGCCCTGACGGATCTCTCCGCCAAATTTTACAGTTGCCACATCACGTACACGAATCGATGTGCCATTGACTGTTTTGACCGGGATTGCTTCAATAGCCTGAAGGCCATCTTCCCCACCGGGAACCCAGCCAACACCACGAATCACCAGTTGTTCATCCCCCTGTGGCAAGTACCAGCCACCGACATTGCGATTGTTTGCCTTAATGGAGTTCACGATATCATCGACATGCAGCTTATAGGCAAGCAATTGTTCAGGGTTAAGTTGCACCTGATATTGGCGCACCTCACCACCATAGGATAAAATTTCTGTTACGCCTTCAACCGGCATCAACATAAGTTTCACTATCCAGTCGTTAAGCGCTCTGAGTGTCAGTGCATCAAAACCTGCTTCCGGATCGGACTTGATAATATACTGAAACACCTGGCCAAGGCCGGATGTGTTCGGTCCTATCTTGGGCGTTCCCGCCCATGCCGGAACAGCCTGACTGGCATCCTGAAGTTTCTGGAATACCAGTTGTCGGGCGAAGTAGATATCTGTTCCTTCCCTGAACACAACAGTAATCACAGAGAGTCCTGTTTTGGAGATCGAACGTACCTCTTCAACATCCGGCAGTGCATACATCACCGCCTCAATCGGATAGGTGATCAACTGCTCCACCTCTTCCGAGGCTAGCCCCCGTGCCTCGGTGTTAATCTGAACCTGTACATTGGTCACATCGGGAAAGGCATCCAGATTCAATTTTGGTACAACAAATATCGCATAGCCCATCGAACCCGACAGCAATAAAAGAATTAAAAGGCGATTATGGGTGGCTACATCAATCAGTTTTGAAAACATATGGTCACCTCAATGGTTGTGAACTTCAAAACCGGACTTGGCCAGCTCTGAAGCAAGGACAAATGCGCCTTTAATGACAACAGGTTCACCTTCTTTCACACCTTTAAGTACAGGCACAAGGCCTAAGTTTACCTTGCCCACTTCAACTTCACG
>CAZLJF010000073.1:0-8139 GCA_964559845.1 uncultured Zetaproteobacteria bacterium
CCGATCTTTCTGCCAGCAGCTGCAGACCTTGCAACGCGGGACGGACCATATATGTGAACAGGATCTGGTTAAACGATCGTATTGAAACAGAGGGGCGGAATCATTACTTGAGCCGCCCGACTGGAACCTGTTCGCACTGATTTTTCTTGTAGTACTTCAATCGGGATTAATGTTAACAGACACAGCCCGGGCAATTTTTTACCTTCTGTTTTTTGACAATAGCTGCCGAACCTTCAAGCATAGGCTTGTTTTATGCTCGTGCGGTCGCTTGCGGGGCCATTTGCACAGTGAAAGGAGAGATGATTGCAGCAGGACTTTGCCAGCCGAGTCGGTCAGGAAAATGTACGGCCCTCACTGTCTCGCCGCAGGCACTTCTTCCGTCACCTTCTCCCGAACAGGGGCATACTGTTAAGCGCAGTCGGCTTTATGGGTGTGGCTCTGCTGTTTTCGTTGTTGCTCAGTGGCAGCCGTGTTGATGCGGGTGTGCCTGTAACCAGGGAGGAGTGGCTTGAAGTGAAGCCTTTGGAACAGGCAGATGGTCAACACTCCAGAAAAGTGATTTTAAAGCCGGGCGATGCCGCGGCCACTGCACTGGGAAAACTTGGCTTTCCATTCTCAGAGGTGATACGGATGGGCAGGGCCTGCAGCGATATCTATTCGTTAAAGCAGGTTCGTGCCGGACAGGCATTTTCCCGGGAAGATGAGGGCTCCCTGATTCATGTCTATTACAACGTCGATGCAGGGCAGCGCCTGCATCTTTATGCCTCGGAGGGTGGGGTATGGCAGGCGGAGCTGCAGCCGCGCGTTGTCAACCGCCGCCAGGTACGGGCATCAGGCGTAATTCACGGTTCGCTGTTTGCTGCTGCAGTTGAAGCAGGCATGGATGAGCGTACCACCATGAATCTGGTGGATATATTCGGCTGGGATATTGACTTTGCCAGGGATCTGCGCCCGGGAGACCGGTTCTCGGTGCTCTATGAAGAGCGGTTCGATGATGAAGGGCGCCTGCACGGCAGCGTGATTCTGGCGGCTGAGTTTATTAATCAGGGGCATACTTACAGGGCAATCCGCTATGAGCTGGCCAATGGCCGTGCGGAGTATTACACGCCTGAAGGCCACAGCATGCGGAAGACCTACCTGAAATCACCGGTGAAATTTTCACGCATCTCTTCGCGTTTCTCTACAAGCAGAAAACATCCTGTGCTGGGTTATACCCGGGCACACCGCGGTGTGGATTATGCGGCGGCAAGCGGCACGCCGATCCGGGCGATTGGCGATGGAACAGTCGTCTATTCAGGATGGAAGGGTGGTTATGGCCGCTTTGTAGAGATCCGGCATACCAATTCGGCGCATTCAACAGCCTATGCGCATCTGCGCAGTTATGGCCGGGGGATCAAGCGCGGCAAGCGTGTGAAGCAGGGACAGATTATCGGTTATGTAGGCATGAGCGGACTGGCGACAGGCCCGCATCTCCATTTTGAGTTTCGGGTGCGAGGCAGGGCTGTCAATCCGCTGGCTGTAAAACATGCGCCTGCCAGACCGGTGCCCAAAAAAGAGCTGGCACAGTTCAGGGAAGTTGCATCGAATATGCTTGGGCAGCTATCGGCACCGCTTGTTGCGCTGGCCTGGGAGTAAACGAAAGTTTCTATTCCTTGCCCGTCATCATCTCTCGCATCATGCTTGCATGGATTTCATAATAACGGATGGTTTATGCGATGACACAGAACAGGGCGGCGTGGCTGGATAAGGCGCGCAAGGTTTTGGATATTGAGATTGCGGCACTATCGCTGCAGCGTGATTCGCTTGGCGAGGCTTTTGCCGAGGCCATTGCAGCCATTATCGGGCTGCAGGGGAGGCTGGTTGTTGTCGGTATGGGCAAATCGGGAATTATTGCCCGGAAAATTGCCGCCACTTTTGCTTCCACCGGTACCCCTGCATTTTTTGTTCATGCCGCAGAGGCGCAGCATGGTGATCTGGGCATGATCACCAGTCACGATGCCGTTCTGGCGCTCTCCCACAGCGGCGAAACGGATGAGGTTTGCGGCCTGCTGCCTACCATCAAGCGGCTTGGCGCAACCGTGATTGCCATTACCGGCAAGCCGGACTCCACACTGGGGCGCTATGCTGATATTACGCTTGTAGTTCCGGTGACCAAAGAGGCGTGCCCGATGAACCTGGCGCCGACAGCCTCGACCACGGCGGCGCTTGCGCTTGGAGATGCCCTGGCCGTGGTGGTGCTGAAGCAGCGTGGCTTCAGGGAGGAGGATTTTGCCCGCGTACATCCGGCCGGAAGCCTGGGCCGCAAACTGATGCGTGTGGCCGATGTGATGCATACCGGTGATGCATTGCCGCTGGTGGATATCTCGGCCTCGTTGCGACAAGCCATTGTCTCGATGAGCAGCCACCGGCTTGGCATTACCGGTATTGTAGAGGAAGGCAGGCTTGTCGGTTGCCTGAGCGACGGTGACCTGCGCCGCATCATGGAGTCCGGCAGTGTGAATCTTGATGTGCAGGCCAATACTCTGATGCATCGCGACCCCTTCACCATTGAGGCGGATCACCTGGCCAGTGAGGCGGTGCGTATGATGGAGGAGCATAAGGTGACAGTACTGTTCATTGTCGATGATGCCGGCGCACCTTGTGGCATTGTTCATATGCATGACCTGTTGAAGGCGGGCGTGGCGTGAGCGCATCATTCGAAAATTTCCCGTTTGCACTTGCCAGAGGCATCAAAATGCTGGTGCTTGATGTGGATGGCGTAATGACCGAAGGGCAGATCATCATGGATGACCGCGGCGAGGAGTCCAAGGCATTTAACGTGCGTGACGGTCATGGCATCAAGATGGTTCAACGTACGGGTATCAAGGTGGCGATTCTGACAGGCCGCACCTCACAGGTAGTGGCGTGCCGGGCGCGTGACCTGGGTATTGAATATGTGGTTCAGGGCTCACTCAGAAAGGCCGATGGCCTAAGAATGCTTTGTGAACAGGCAGGTGTCGGTGCCGATGC
This sequence comes from uncultured Zetaproteobacteria bacterium, assembly GCA_964559845.1. Lineage (GTDB taxonomy): Bacteria > Pseudomonadota > Zetaproteobacteria > Mariprofundales > Mariprofundaceae > WSZY01. The sequence goes on from CAZLJF010000073.1 coordinate 3,010, forward strand.
ATGCGCCTATATGGGTGATGATGTCATTGATCTGCCGGCCATGCAGCAGTGCAGATTGACGATGGCGCCGCTTGATGCACATACCGGCGTGCTCCACAGGGTGGACTGGGTGGCAGGCTTCAAAGGCGGCCGGGGAGCTGTGCGGCAGGCGGCCGAGGGGCTTATGCTGGCCAATGGATTCTGGGACAGGGTGGTGAAGGAGGCGTATGCTCTTGCACCTGAAGATTGCGGCTGGCCGGCTCATCTGACGGTGATTGATGCGACATAGAGAGTGGGCTCTGCTGAAATGGAGTTGTTTGGGCATCTCTGTTGGCAGTATGGTCGTGGCAGCAGTGCTGTTGTGGGTCGATTCAAGGACAGCGGTAAGTGATCAGCCGCAGCAAACAGCAGTAAAGGATGAGCAACAGCCCCGGGCGAATGTTGAAAAGCCATTGATCGTCGAGCGCAGGGGGGAGCGCATGATATGGCGGCTGCAGGCAGACAGCGCACAACAGCAGGGGCAGGGATTGTACCTGACAGAGCCGGGACTGGAGATGTTTACCGAAGCCGGTGAAGTCATTCCGATCCGGGGGCGGGAAGCATGGTTTGAGCCGATCAGGAAAAATATCCGTTTTCAGGGTGCTGTGGAGGTGAGTTACCGTGAATGGAGACTTCACAGTGACACGCTGCGTTATGACAGTAAGCGGGATAAAGTGGTGATCCCCGGTGAATTCAGGCTGGAGAGACCGGGCATCACATTGCATGGCAGGGGATTGCGGGCAGATCGTAATGCGGAGCGTCTGATGGTTGAGCACGATGTCCGGGTTGAAGATGCTTCGGCCCAGACGCTGGCAGGAGGGGGAGCGATACAGGTTGAGTCTGAGTCGCTGCTGGTCGGGTATAAAAAGAAGAGGGCGACATTCAGGGGGGCGGTTCATTTGAAGCGTGACGGGTTTGCGCTGCATAGTGACCGCCTGGTCGCATTCTATCGTCAGAAGATGGGCGGAGAGATTGAGCGTGCGGAGGCTTACGGCAATGTGGTCATGCAGCAGGGTGACAAGCGGGGTTCCTCTGAGAAGGCCATCTATAAACAGGCGGAGGGCATACTGATTCTGATAGGTGATGCAAAAATGGAGGACCCCGGTGGCATGATTCGTGGCGAAAGGATTATTCATCATATCAATACGGCAGTGACGACGGTGCAGCAGGGCAGTGACGGTGAACGAGCCCGACTTTTTATGGAGGATGAAGAGCTGGAAAAGATAAGCGGGAAGAACGAAGCACCTTCTACAGGTTCGACCGCGCCATGAGTACGGTTCATCACCTCTCGGCCAGCAATCTGAACAAAAGTTACCGTAAAAAAACGGTGGTTCACAACGTGAGCCTGGATGTTTTTTCTGGCGAATGTGTGGGGTTGCTCGGGCCGAACGGTGCAGGCAAGACCACCAGTTTTTATATGGTGTGTGGCCTGATCCGTGCGGATCAGGGGGAGGTTACGCTTGATGGTGAGAGCATGACGATGCTGCCGATGCATTTGCGGGCCCGAAGAGGTGTCGGCTATTTGCCGCAGGAAGCAAGTATTTTTCGCAAGCTGACCGTACGCGAAAATCTGATGGCAATATTTGAAACGCTGGGATTGCCGGATACCCAGGTGGAGGAGGAACTCGAAGCGCTGCTTGTTGATTTTGGTATTGAGGGTGTTCAGCATCAGAAGGCCTATACACTCTCCGGTGGACAGCGGCGAAGAACTGAAATTGCCAGAGCGCTGGTGACCAGGCCGAGATTCCTGCTGCTTGATGAACCTTTTGCAGGCGTGGATCCGATTGCTGTTGAGGATATTCAGGCGATTATTGCCGATTTGCGCGATAAAGGTATCGGCATTCTGATTACAGATCATAATGTACGTGATACACTCAGTATCTGTGATCGCGCCTATCTGATGAGTGCGGGCGAGATTCTTGTACAGGGCACGCCTGATGAGATTGTCAATCATCCGGATGCGCGCAGGCTCTATCTGGGTGAAAGTTTTTCGATGTGAGACTCTTTGAGAAGAGGGGAGTGTATGATGCAGAGGTGGGTAACATTGAAGTGAAGCAGATTGTTGTTGCCATGACGGGGGCTTCAGGTGCTGCCTATGGTTTGCGGTTGATTCAGCGGCTGGCTGCAGCCGGAGCAAGACAGTATCTGCTCTTCTCTGATGCGGCGCGTGTGGTGCTGAAGCAGGAGCTTGATTTTGATCTTCCCGTTGATGTGGAGCACATTCCTGCTGCGCTGGCAGAACATCTGGATGTCTCCGCTGCGCTTCTGGACAGTTATCACCTGTCAGACTGGTTTTCTCCCGTTGCATCCGGCTCTGCAGGCATTCGCCATATGGTGGTGATTCCCTGCTCGATGGGTTCACTGGCCCGTATTGCCGGTGGTATTTCGGATAATCTGCTGGAGCGTGCCGCCGATGTCATGCTTAAGGAGCGCAGGCAGCTGATTCTGGTGCCGCGGGAGACGCCGCTCTCCAGCATTCATCTCGAGCATATGTTGAAGCTGTCGCGGATGGGCGTGGATCTGATTCCGGCCATGCCCGGCTTTTATCATCAGCCCGAATCGGTGGATGAACTGGTCGATTTTGTTGTGGACCGGGTCATGGATCACCTGAATATTGATGATGGAGAGGCCAGGCGATGGGGCGATTGATTGTTGCCGCTATGGTGACACTTGCCATATCGGGGTGTGCAGTCGTTACAGCTATTCCGAGTATGCTGGTTGATAGCCTTGTTTACATGTTTCAGGGTGCGGAAGAGAGTTTTTCGATGAGCATGCGTGCCTCTCTGGTCTCTGTGCAGCGGGCGATGAAAAAGTCCGGTCTGTCTGTCAATGTGCTGGAGCCGGTTGATGACGGTTATCTGATTGCATTCGGGAATGAGAAGCTGAATGGAAAGATCACGATTGAGAAGCAGACGGACGGCCTGACGACCATTGGCATAAAGGTGAAAAAGAGGGGCATGCGTCAGGACTCGATTGAGCGTGCATTGATTGAAGCGACACAGGAACAGGGCAGGGAGCTCAAAAGCTCGGATCATTTCGATTTTACGAACTACAGAGATATTCGTGAGGAGCCGGAGGCAACTTCAAAACGTGTCGGCTGGTACCTGCCCGGAACATTGATCGAAGTATACAGGATAAGCAACTCGGAGTGGATGCGTATTAAAATGCCATCGGGCAATACCGCCTATCTCAAAGGCAGTGTTGCTGCATCCGCGAGTAAGTGAGATGCTTGCCTGTCATGGAGGTGGAAGATGGCTGTAAACAATGAACTGTTGGATGATATCGCCGAGAAGATCGCAGGCGGCCTGCGTATGCTTGGCGGTGTGAAACAGGAAGCAGAATCACAAGTGCGCAGTATTGTTGAGGGGGCGCTGGAACATTTCGATGTGGTGACCCATGAACGTATGCAGGTTCAGGAGGCGATGTTGCGCAGGGCGCGTGAAGAACTCGCGGTGCTGGACGCGCGTGTCAAGGCACTGGAAGAGAAGCTGAAAGAGCACAAATAGCAGGTTGTCAGGTTTTGTTAGCTCGTCTGGCTTCAGCTGCTCTGCGCGGGCTTGATGCTGAGCCTGTCGATGTTGAAGTGGATCTTTCAAGAGGCTTGCCTTCGTGGTCGATGGTTGGTCTCGCCGAAGCCGCTGTACGCGAATCCCGTGATCGTGTCCGCTCCGCTCTTCTGAACTCCGGTTTTGAATTTCCGCTTCGTCATATCACCGTCAATCTTTCGCCTGCCGATAAACGCAAGGATGGCTCCTATTTCGATCTTCCGGTTGCCATTGGTTTGCTGCTTGCATCCGGTCAGGTGCAGGTAAATGAGAACCCTCCTTTTATGATCGGTGAGCTTGCCCTGGATGGCAGGCTCAATGCCATTAGCGGCACCCTGCCTTTGGTACTCTTTGCTCGTGCTCAGGGTTTTACATCCGTCATTCTTCCCGAGGCCAATGCCGAAGAGGCTTCGGTGGTGGAAGGCATTGAAATACTGCCAGCTTCAAATCTGTTGGCTGTTGCCTGTCACCTGGCCGGAAGAGAGGCGCTATCCGGATATGAGGCGAAATTGTCTGAAAGGGATATGCTACAAGCTGTGCCGGACATGGCTGATATCCGTGGCCAGCAGCATGCACGCCGCGCCCTGGAGATTACTGCGGCAGGTTCACATCATCTGCTGATGAGTGGCCCTCCCGGTGTGGGTAAAAGCATGTTGGCCGAGAGGCTTCCGGGCATTCTTCCGCCACTGACTATGCAACAGAAACTGGAGGTGGCCCGTATCTACAGTATTGCAGGGGAGAGAGGGCGGGCACCGCTCTCTGCAACACCGCCCTATCGTGCACCGCACCACAGCGCTTCGGATGTGGCGATGATTGGTGGTGGCAGCATTCCCAGGCCGGGGGAGGTCAGCAAGGCGCATCACGGCACACTTTTTCTCGATGAACTGCCGGAGTATCGCAGGCAGGTATTGGAAGTATTACGCCAGCCATTGGAGAATGGGCATGTCTGCATTGCCCGTGCTGCCGATACGCTTGAGTTCCCTGCCCGTTTCCAACTGGTGGCAGCGATGAATCCATGCCCATGTGGTTATCTGGGGCACCCGACCCGCAGTTGCCAGTGCAGCAGCATGCAGGTTCGCCGCTACCGCTCCCGAATTTCAGGGCCCCTGCTGGATCGTTTTGACCTGCGTGTGCATGTGCCGCCGGTAGAGAGAGATGAGCTGATGGGCATGGCCGCAGGAGAGCCATCGGCCGCCGTTGCCATGCGGGTGAACAAAGCCCGTCAGCGCCAGTATGTCCGGCAGGGTGATGGCGTGGTCAATGCAAGGCTTACCCCTTCGCAGCTGGAGAAGTTTGCCATGCCGGACGCCGAAGGTGCGAAACTGTTAGACGCAGCAATGTCCCGCTTCAGCCTGTCGGCACGCAGTTATCACCGCATTCTGAAAGTAGCCCGCACCATCGCGGATATTGAGGGTGAAGAGAGTGTCTCCGGCAATCATATTGCCGAAGCACTGCAATATCGTGGTGAGGAAGATGATGGGTAGTTCAGTTGTAACATCAGAAATAGGTATAGTTGTCTAATTGCGGGTGCTCACTCTCCACGTTTATTATGTTTGTCATGACCGGG
>CAZLJF010000074.1:0-8081 GCA_964559845.1 uncultured Zetaproteobacteria bacterium
CCATCTTCGGCGAGCACATCAACAATGCCCATTTCATATAGCTCTTCAGCAGAATAGAGTTTGCCGCTAAGAACCATGCGTTCGGCTTCGAGCATGCCGATTTTTCTGGATAAAAAGCTATATGCCCCCGCACCGGGAAAGAGGTTGAACAGAATATCCGGCAGGCCCATTTTAGCACTTCTTTCCGCAATAATAACGTCATTTGCCAGTGCGCCTTCAAAGCCGCCGCCTAAGGCATCTCCCTGAACCAGCGCAATGGTTGTCAGGTCTTTTCCAAGGTCTGTATGGATATGAAACATGGCCCTGATACATGCTTTGTCATAACGAAGAAGTTTTTCTTTGGCACCGTTACGGATATGTCGAGTGAATAGCTCCAGGTCACCACCGAGGTTAAATACGCCGGGGACTTTGGATGCCATAACGATATAGCGGAGTTTTTCGTTAATGGGATTGCGTCCCTCAATAATTTCATCGAACCAGTGCTGTGCCTCACTTATAAGTGTTAGTGTCAGGCATGGTCTTGGCCGGGCATTCATAATACCAGGCCAGTTCGTGCTCCTCATCATATTGAATATCAAGAGAGGTGAATCTCTCTTCAATATCAGATTTTGATTTCAGGTTAGTATTGTAATGCATGATACACTCCCTTCCATTTTAATTGGATTATGCAGACGTGTCTGCCGCATCAGGCTGTACCTGTTTGGATAGGAGCGTCAATTTTTTGTTTATTATATTTCACATCAAACAGGCTGGGAGCATATTAAACCAGCAGCGCCTATTTACAAGTGGTGTCTGCATGACCTCTTGAATATGATTGGCATCATGACCATTCCGATTCACAACCCAGGCTCCTCTATAGGTTCAAAAAACAGCTTTGTTGTGTTCACGCTTGGATTCCGTCCGTTTTTTCTCGCGGCGGGAGTGTTTGCTGTGCTGTTGATGGTGGTTTTTGTCTCAGGTCTGATAAGCGGTGTCTGGCACTACAATTATTTTCCGTTATTTCTCTGGCATGCGCATGAGATGATTTTCGGTTATGCGGCAGCGGTCGTTGCAGGCTTCCTTTTGACAGCTGTGCGCAACTGGACAGGTATGGATACGGCAACCGGTAACGGGCTACTGCTGTTGCTTTTGATCTGGCTGGCTGGTCGGTTTACTTCAGCCGTTCCGGTGCTACCGGGCTGGCTGATTGCATCTGTTGATATCCTGTTTCTGCCGCTGTTGGCGCTGGTGATACTGCGGCCCATTGTGAAGTCAGGGCAGTACCGGAATGTTCCGGTTCCATTGATCTTGCTGCTTATGGCTGTCGGAAATGCCTTGATTTATGCAGAAATGCTTGAGTTCTCTTTCGGTTCAGTCACGCGGGGAGTGACCTTGGGTATTAGCTCTGTACTGATGCTGATCTCCGTGATTGGCGGGCGGGTGATGCCCTTTTTTACCGAGCGGGGGTTGCCTGGAGTGACCGTCGTCAGGAGAAAATGGATTGAGCAGACGGCAACACCGCTCATTGCATTCTGGCTGTTGCTTGAGTTGATAGCTCCGCACTCCATCTGGGGGGCAGTGCCTGCCTTCGCGGCGGCAACGGTTCATGGCATCAGGCTGTCTGGCTGGAGTAGCGTGAGAATCTGGAGAGAGCCGATGTTATGGATGATCCATATGGCGTATGGCTGGCTTGTTGCCGGATTCATCTTGCAGGGGATTACAGACCTGGGGTTGATGCAGGCAAGCCTGGCTCTGCATGCATGGACGGTGGGGACTATTGGCATGTTTACGCTTGGCCTGATGGCCAGAGTGTCACTGGGCCATACCGGTCGTGCCATCGCTGCACGTCCGGCCATGGTTGCCGGGTTTGTGGCACTGGCTCTGGCTGCTGTGCTGCGGGTGATAGTACCGCTTCTGTTCCCTGCCATAACAGAAATGGTGTTGCTGATGGCTGCAACAGGATGGATCGTGGCCTTTGTGCTGTTTATCCGGGTTTATGCTCCTTATCTTGTCCGTCCAAGGGCGGATGGGCGGAACGGTTAAGCATGCAGAAGGAGCAGGGTTGTGCTCAGCCGCCAGAGAGGTTGGAGTGCCTGTGCTGCAAACACTATTATGTGACATGGGAGGCGAATTTTCCGTATGGTTGCCGCGCCTTTGGTTTCAAGTCGCGCACATCTCCCTGTCTGGAGGTCTATTCGGCGTCCCGGCAGCAATGCCTGAAGTTTGAGCCGCGTAACAGGAGGCTGGATTGACAGGTTTGTTCAGGAAGATCTGAATAAGGGTATCCATGACTGTGCGGATACTCCGAAAAGGTCGGACCACCCCTAATGCGATCTCTTTCTCCCTTTTCGCGGGCCGCCGCGCTTGAGGATGTTGCTGCCAAAGCGGGCCTGAATATCATCCATGACATGATCGATTGTACGATGCTTTTTGGTTTCGGCGGGCACTGCAAACAGCTCGCCCTGTTTCCCTGATAACGGTTCAAGCCCGCTGATGCCCATACCGATCAGGCGTACAGGCCGATTGGCCGGAACATTCGCTTCAAACAGTTGATGAACCGTCTGCCAGGCTGTCTGCGTCATATCTGTTGGCGATTGCAGCGTGTGGGTGCGTGTGATGGTGGTGAAATCGTCATAGCGGACTTTCAGATGGAGTCTGCGTCCTCCAAGCCCTTTATGCCGGATGCGCCGCATAACCTGCTCCGTCAGGTCAAGCAGCCATGCAGACAATATTTCCCTGTCTTTAATATCAACAGAAAACGTTGTCTCATGCGAAATTGATTGGGCTCTCTGTCTGGCAGTTACAGGCCGTTCATCAATACCATGGGCCAGTTCCCAGAAATGTTCACCATGATTCCCAAGCAGTTCGATCGCCTGCTCTTTTGTCAGCTGGCGCAGCTCCCCCATGGTGTAGATGCCTGCCTGAATGAACCGTTTTGCCGTGACATTGCCAACGCCCCATATACGTTTGATGGGCAGCGGGTCGAGAAAGGATGTTACCCTGTCCGGTGTGATGCAGACAAAGCCGTTCGGTTTATCAATATCGCTGGCAATTTTGGCAATGAACTTGTTTGGTGCGATGCCGATGGAGGCAGCAAGCCCCAGCTGGCTTGCAATGGCCTGCTGGATGCTCCTGCCGATATTTTCGGCTGAGCCAAACAGCTTCAGGCTTCCGGTGATATCAAGAAATGCCTCGTCCAGCGATAGCGGCTCGATTAGCGGTGTGAAGCGGGCAAGGATGGTGTGAATCTGGCGGCTTGTTTCGGTATAATGTTTGATGCGCGGTGGCAGCAGTATGGCAGAGGGGCAGAGCTTCAGGGCTGTTTTTGTCGGCATGGCACTGTGGATGCCATATTTGCGGGCGCTATAGTTCGCTGCAGCAACGACACCACGGTTGCTGGCATTGCCGCCGACAATGACAGGTTTGCCGCGCAGTTCGGCATGATCCCGTTCTTCAATGGAGGCGTAGAAGGCGTCCATGTCGATATGCAGGATGGTTCGTTGAGTGGCTGGCCGCAGCATGGGCCAATTGAAACGTATCGGGCCGGATTTGAACAGATGGAGAAAGGAGAGGATGAAATATACAACAGCACAACAGTGGCGTGATGCAGCGATGCAGCGTGCCAATGGTGTATCTGAAGCGGAATCGGAGCGGCGCAGGGAGATAGTTCGTCAATACCAGCTAAAGGAGGGTGGTGAAGCCGATGCGGACAGACTGGCTGATTATGAGCTCTATATTCTGGGAAAAATGGACCTGGATGAGTATCAGCAATACCTGTTGTTCAAGCACGGATCACAAGCCTGAAAGGAGAAATGATCACACGCCGAATCCAGCTTTGGAGAAGCTGTTGACAGCACCCGCAAGCAACACTATGGTTCGCGACCCTTCGAAAGGCGGCCATGCTGTTGCGGCCTGTTTTTGAAGGGTTTGAGTTTGGAGAAGAGGTAACGATGCCAACAATTAACCAGCTGATTCGCAAGAGTCGTAAGGACAAGCGTAAGATTAACAAGGTCCCGGCCCTGCAGGCGTGTCCGCAGCGCCGCGGCGTATGTACGCGTGTATATACAACCACGCCGAAGAAGCCTAACTCTGCACTGCGTAAAGTGGCTCGTGTTCGCCTGACCAATGGTCATGAAGTCACCGCCTATATTCCCGGTGAAGGGCACAAGTTGCAGGAGCACTCAGTTGTGCTTATTCGTGGCGGCCGTGTAAAGGATTTGCCGGGTGTTCGTTACCATGTTCTCCGTGGTGTTTTGGATACGACTGGTGTTGAAGGTCGTAAGCAGGCGCGTTCCAAGTACGGCGCCAAGCGTCCGAAGTAAGTCGAGGAGTTTAGAGTTATGCCACGTAAAGGTCCTGCCCCGCGTCGTCCGATTACCCTGGATGCCAAGTATGGTGATGCCAAGGTGTCAACTGTTGTGAATAAGGTGATGCTGGATGGCAAGAAAGCCAAAGCGGAAAGTATTGTTTATGGCGCGATGGAAATCGCGGCGCAGAAGACCGGTAGTGAGCCTCTGGCCTGTCTGCATAATGCGCTTGAGGCTGTGCGCCCATTGGTGGAAGTGAAATCTCGTCGCGTTGGTGGTGCGACTTATCAGGTTCCGGTCGAGGTTTCTGAACGTCGTCAGCAATCGTTGGCTGTGCGCTGGCTGATTGAATATGCACGCAATCGCTCCGAGCATACCATGGCTGAGCGATTGGGTAATGAGATGGTGGATGCGGTAAATGAACGCGGCGGTGCGTTCAAGAAGCGTGATGAGACTCATCGCATGGCTGAGGCGAATAAGGCATTTTCGCACTTCCGCTGGTAATTGTTTTTAGTTTTTAAGTTTTAGATTTTTTGTTCTAAATAGATTCGGGTAAGAGGAGAAGCTGATCGTGGCTAGAAAGACACCATTGGAGCGCGTGCGCAACATCGGCATTATGGCTCACATTGACGCAGGCAAGACTACAACAACTGAGCGTATTCTCTTCTATACCGGCGTATCTCACAAGATCGGCGAAGTGCATGACGGCGCGGCCACTATGGACTGGATGGCGCAGGAACAGGAGCGTGGTATTACCATTACCTCTGCGGCAACAACCTGTCGGTGGAATGATCATCAAATCAACATTATTGATACTCCTGGTCACGTAGATTTTACCATTGAGGTGGAGCGTTCGCTGCGTGTACTTGATGGTGCTGTCGGTGTTTTCTGCGCGGTAGGTGGTGTTGAGCCGCAGTCTGAAACCGTATGGCGTCAGGCGGATCGTTATAACGTGCCTCGTATCGCATTTGTTAACAAGATGGACCGTACCGGTGCCGAGTATTTCCGTGTGGTTGATGAGATTTCAGAGCGTCTTGGGCATAATGCTGTTCCCCTGAATATTCCGATCGGCGCGGAAGAGAACTTCAAGGGTGTTGTCGATCTGATTCGCATGAAGGCGATTGTCTGGAATGATGAAACCATGGGGGCGGAATACACGGTTGAAGACATTCCTGCTGATCTGCAGGAGCAGGCTGAAGAGTATCGTGAGAAGCTTCTTGATGCGGTCTCTATGTTTAATGAGTCGCTGATGGAGAAGTACCTTGAAGGTGAAGATATCTCCGATGATGAGTTGAAGGCGGCAATTCGTCAGGGTGTTCTTGATATCGAGATTATTCCTGTGCTTTGTGGTACGGCCTTCAAGAATAAGGGTGTGCAGACGTTGCTGGATGCGGTGGTTGAATTTATGCCTGCACCTGTGGATGTTCCTGCGATCAAGGGTGTGCTTCCCGATTCAGAAGATGAGGTAACTCGCGTTTCATCGGATGATGAGCCGTTTGCGTCGCTGGCATTCAAGGTGATGACCGATCCGTTCGTGGGTGCGTTGACCTTCTTCCGTGTCTATTCCGGTGTGCTTGAAGCAGGCTCCTATGTGCTGAATTCTGTGAAAAACAAACGTGAGCGTGTTGGCCGTATTCTGCAGATGCATGCCAATGACCGTACCGAGATTAAAGAGGTGCGTGCCGGTGATATTGCGGCGGCTGTAGGTCTGAAGTTTACGACGACTGGCGATACGCTTTGCGATCCTGACAATGCGGTTATTCTTGAGCGTATGGAGTTTCCTGAGCCTGTGATCTCTGTGGCTATTGAGCCAAAGACCAAGGCGGACCAGGAGAAGATGGGTGTGGCGCTTGCCAAGCTCGCCGCCGAGGATCCGTCGTTCCGTGTGCATACCGATGAAGAGTCCGGTCAGACCATTATCTCCGGTATGGGTGAACTTCACCTGGAGATTATCGTGGACCGTATGCAGCGTGAATTCAAGGTGGATGCTAATATTGGCAAGCCTCAGGTGGCATACCGTGAAACCATTCGCGGCAAGACCAAGGTGGAAGGCAAGTTTGTTCGTCAGTCCGGTGGTCGTGGTCAGTTCGGTCATGTATGGCTTGAGATTGAGCCGCTTGAAGCTGGGGGAGCAGGTTTTGAGTTTGTTGATGCGATCTCCGGCGGTGTGGTTCCGCGTGAATACATCCCTGCTGTTGGCAAGGGTTGTGAAGAGGCGATGCAGAACGGTGTTATGGCCGGTTTCCCGATGGTGGATATTAAGGTGACGCTGGTTGACGGTTCTTACCATGATGTGGACTCCTCGGAAATGGCATTCAAGATTGCCGCCTCCATGGGATTCCGTGCCGGTTGTCAGCAGTGTAACCCGGTTCTGCTTGAACCGATGATGAAAGTTGAAGTGGTAACACCTGAAGAGTATATGGGTGATATCGTTGGCGACCTTAACCGTCGTCGTGGCAAGATCATGGGCATGAATGATCGTGGAATTGCCAAGGTTGTGGATGCAGAAGTTCCGCTTTCAGAAATGTTCGGTTATTCAACGAATCTGCGTTCCATGTCGCAGGGTCGTGCCACCTATACAATGCAGTTTGAACACTATGACGAAGTTCCGAAGAATATTGCTGAAGAAATCGTCGCCAGTGTGAAGGGATAAGGAGTAATCATGTCCAAGGAAAAGTTTGAGCGTACCAAGCCGCACGTGAACATCGGAACGATTGGTCACGTGGATCACGGCAAGACCACATTGACGGCAGCGATCACCAAGGTTCTGTCTGAGGCTGGCGGAGCCGAGTTTAAGGATTACGGTGACATTGACGGCGCCCCTGAGGAGCGCGAGCGTGGCATTACGATTGCGACTGCGCACGTTGAATATGAAACTGAGACCCGTCACTACGCCCACGTTGACTGTCCGGGCCATGCTGACTATGTGAAGAACATGATTACCGGAGCTGCGCAGATGGATGGCGCGATTCTGGTGGTTTCTGCTGCTGACGGCCCGATGCCGCAGACGCGTGAGCATGTACTGCTTGCCCGTCAGGTAAATGTGCCTCATCTGGTTGTTTTCCTGAACAAAGCGGACATGGTGGATGATGAAGAGCTTCTGGAACTGGTAGAGATGGAAGTTCGCGAGCTTCTGGATTCATACGACTTCCCTGGTGACGATATTCCGATCATCAAGGGTTCTGCCCTGAAGGCGCTGGAAGGTGATACTTCCGAGATTGGCGCACCTGCGATTCATGCACTGATGAAGGCTGTTGATGAATACATTCCAACACCTGAGCGTGCAGTTGATAAAGACTTCCTGATGCCGATTGAAGATGTGTTCTCCATCTCCGGCCGTGGTACTGTGGTTACAGGGCGTGTTGAGTCCGGCGTGATCAATGTTGGCGACGACGTTGAGATCGTAGGTATCAGGGATACGGCAAGCACTACTTGTACCGGTGTTGAGATGTTCCGCAAGCTGCTTGATCGCGGTGAGGCTGGTGACAATGTTGGCGTGCTGCTTCGCGGCACCAAGCGTGACGAGGTTGAGCGTGGTCAGGTTCTGGCCAAGCCGGGTTCAATCACGCCTCACACCAAGTTCAAGGCAGAAGCCTATATTCTGACCAAGGAAGAGGGTGGTCGTCATACGCCATTCTTTAACGGTTACCGTCCACAGTTTTACTTCCGTACAACTGACGTGACCGGCTCAGTTGAGCTTCCATCGGGCACAGAGATGGTGATGCCTGGCGATAACATCTCCATGGATGTTGAGCTGATCACACCGATCGCCATGGATAAAGAGCTGCGTTTCGC
>CAZLJF010000075.1:0-7647 GCA_964559845.1 uncultured Zetaproteobacteria bacterium
TTCACAGGTGTCACTGCCAGCATTATGCCAGTTGTGTGGCTGGCGCGGGTCATAATAGACCGAGTGGGTTTCGCTGACGGTGTAGCTGCTGTCTTTGAAGGTCAGTGTAGCTTGCCCGTGTCGCACCCATGCGTAGGCGTGGGTGCTTCTGATGCCGTAGAGGCCATCGTTAAACTCGCCTCCGGCCTCAAGGCGCACCAGAATCGGTTCAAAGCCGACATGCTTGTGACGGGCAGCCAATGGGAACAGAGAACTGTTTCCTTGCAGTTTTACTGCGGGCCTGTCTGTCAGCTGAAAAATCTCCACGGCATTTTCCGGTCGATCATCAATAAAAAACGCTGCAATGCCGAGATTCATACCATCGGCCAGTTTTTCCAGGGTCGCAACCGAAGGTGATGCCTGCCCCGATTCGATCTGCGATAATGTGGCAGGACTGACACCTGCCGCTTCAGCCAGTGCCCGCAGACTCAGTTTCCTCGCTTTTCTCAGCGTTGCAATACGTTCGGCTACGTTAAACATAGCGGTGCATTATTCGGTATAACGAACGCTAGTCAACTATTCCGTACACAAAGGAATGGTGATATTTATCAGATGCCATTGCACAAGAATATTTCATATCAATCTATTGCAATATCGGAATGAAAACGTGGACGTGTACCAATAAGTCCTGATTTTCGAGTCGATACAAAAAAGTCCCCGCCTTGCACTTGCGTGGAGGCCGATGTCGGCTACTGGTTCGGATACTCTGGATTCTTCAGAGTATCCTTTAGTATGAAAAGTCCTTCCAGGAGATATAGATGAAGGCGAGGATATAGAGAATAATGAATATGACAGGAAAGAGCTTTACAAACAGCGGCAGGCTCTCCGCCTTCTCTTTCAGCTTCCGTAACATGGGCAACAGCTTGTCTCTCATGCTGTTGATGACCCTGGACTGGTGTTCCAGCATGTAGGTGAAGATTGCATAGGCGATCTCCTGCTGACTATGCATCAAATCCGAGAAATCATCATGTGCAAGGCTGTACACTTCACAATCCTGCTGGGCGAGTACTTCAGCTGTTGTGGGTTCACCATTCAGGAAGGTGAGTGCGCCAAAGCAGTCGCCTTCGCCAACATCTGCAAGGCGCATCCGGTTACCATCCTTGTTGTCTTCGACACTGGCTTTACCCGAACGCAGCAGATAGAGCGTTCCGCCCGGCTGGCCCTGCGAAATAATTGTTTGTCCGGTCGTAAAGGTACTAACCTTCATACATTTCAGGGCGGTACGCTCATCCGGTGTCAATTTGCGTTTCAGTATATTCTTTTCCAGCCAGGCGATGTCGATGCTCATCACGTCTCCCTTTGCCTTTGTGTAACCGAATATTGCACGGATGCAACTGTTCAGCATTGCCCTAGTATAGACGAGCCTGATTCATTGCGTCCTGCAATAAATCAGGAGCACAAAGGAAAAGCGTGGTTTTCCTTTTTACAAATCAAACGCTTGCGAGCTTGATTTGGCAGTCCATCCATAGGCTGCACGAAAGCACTGAATAAATCAGTGATTCTCTAAGCGTTCTCCAACAGTGCCGCATGTGCAGCCGCCAGTCTGGCAATCGGTACGCGGGGACCGGAGCAGGAGACATAGGTCAGGCCGATATTGTGGCAGAAGCGAATCGAGGCGGGATGTCCGCCATGTTCGCCACAGATACCGATTTTCATCTCCGGTTTGGTCTCACGCCCCCAGTTGACAGCCAGTTGCATGATTTTGCCTACGCCATTGGCATCCAGCACTTCAAAGGGGTTGTCCTGCAAAATGCCGGCTTCATTATACATCGGCAGGAATTTGTTTTCCGCATCCTCACGTGAGAAGGAGAAGGTGGCCTGGGTCAGGTCATTGGTGCCGAAGCTGAAAAAATCCACTTCCCCGGCAAGTCTTTCTGCCCGCATACAGGCACGAACCACCTCCATCATGGTTCCGAATTTGAACAGAGGGGTGATGCCACATGCCGCTTCAACCTCGGCGCGGATTGTGTCGACATGTTTGCGTACAAATTTGAGTTCTTCCGAAGTGCAGACCTGCGGCACCATGATTTCAGGGTGAACCTCGATACCCTGTTTCTGACATTCACAGGCCGCTTCCAGCACCGCCCGGATCTGCATGGCATAGATTTCAGGGAACGTGATACCCAGCCGTACGCCGCGGTGGCCCAGCATGGGGTTAACTTCGAACAGGGCACGTACCTTTTTCAGAATGGCTTCCTTCTTCTCAATGGCCTCATCAACCAGTGATGAGTCAGCCAGTTGCCGGATCGGCGGTATCGCTCCGTTATCAGTCGATAACAGGCTGAGCGTAGCGGCAAGCACCTCCGAGCCGCGCACGGAATCCCGCAGATGTTTCAACTGTTTGAGATCATCAATCAGCTGGCTTTCTGAAGGCAGGAACTCGTGGATCGGGGGGTCAAGCAGGCGTACTGTTACCGGTCGGGGAGACATGGTTGTGAATAGTTCGATAAAATCCTGCCGCTGAATCGGCAGCAGCCTGTCCAGTGCAGCCTGACGTTGTTCGACCGAGTCGGAAACAATCATTTCCAGTACGATAGGCAGGCGGTCAACGGCATTAAACATGCGCTCTGTACGGCAGAGCCCGATGCCCATGGCGCCATATTTAAGAGCGCGTTCGGCATCTTCAGGAATATCGGCATTGGCCAGCACCTTCAGGCGCGCACGTTCATCAGCCCAGGAGAGTAGGGTTTTCAGCTCTTCGGAGAACTCGGCCTCGACAGTGGCGACTTCACCCAGATAGACATTGCCGGAGGTACCGTCAATGGTAATCATATCGCCCTCTTTAATGACCACGTCACCGATATGTGCGCGGCGGGCTGTCACATCGACTTCAATGCCCTCTGCGCCTGCCACGCAGGGTTTGCCCATACCGCGGGCAACCACTGCGGCATGGCTGGTCTTGCCGCCACGCGAGGTGAGAATGGCTTCGGATGCAAAAAAGCCGTGGATATCTTCCGGCTTGGTCTCTTCACGCAGCAGAATCAGCCGCTTGCCATCTTTTCCCTGTGCGACGGCACGATCAGCATCAAAAACAACATGGCCGCATGCAGCGCCGGGGCTGGCCGGCAGGCCGCTGGCCAGGGGCTGTGCATTGGCATTCGGATCAAGGCGGGGGAAGAGCATCTGCTCCAGTTGCTCGGGATTAATCCTCAGCAGCGCCTCATCCTTGCTGAGCAGGCCCTGCTGCTGCATCTCTACGGATGTTCGCACCATGGCCGCAGCATTCATTTTGCCGTTGCGTGTCTGCAGGCAAAAGAGCTCACCCTTTTCGATGGTGAATTCGAAGTCCTGTACCTCACGGTAATGGCTTTCCAGCCTGGCACGCAGCTCTTCCAGCTGTCGATACAGTTCCGGCATCTCCTCGGCCATCTGTGCAATCGGTTTCGGGGTGCGGATGCCGGCAACGACATCTTCACCCTGGGCATTCACCAGATACTCACCATAAAAGAGATTTTCACCGGTGCCCGGGTTGCGCGTGAAGGCGACACCGGTGGCCGAATCATTGCCGCGGTTACCGAAGACCATGGTGCAGACATTAACTGCCGTGCCGTTGGCCATCTCCGGCGTGATGTCGAACTCACGCCGGTAATCGACGGCGCGCTTGCCGCCCCAGGAGGCAAATACAGCCTTGATAGCAATTTCAAGCTGCTCATACGGGTTCTCAGGGAAGGGGCGTCCGGTGTGGCTATGCACCACCTCCAGAAACAGCTCGCTGACTTCCTGCAGGTTTTCAGCGGTTAGTCCGACATCTTCCAGTACGCCTTCACGCGCTTTAATGGCCTTAAAAGGCTCATCGAACAGTTCATCGGGGATGCCCAGTGCCACTTTACCGAAGAGCTGAATGAAACGGCGGTAGGCATCATAGCCGAAGCGCGGGTCGCCGGTTTGCTCAATTTCACCCTGCAGTGTTTCTCTGTTGAGGCCGAGATTCAGGATGGTATCCATCATGCCCGGCATCGACATGGCGGAGCCGGAACGTACGGAAACAAGCAGCGGCTTTTTTGCATGGCCAAAGCCTTTTCCGGTATCATCTTCCAGTGTTTTCATCTGGGCATGTACTTCGTCCATCAACCCCTCAGGCAGACGGTTTGCATCCAGATAGGAGAGGCAGGCCTCTGTCGTAATGACAAAACCCGGTGGCACATTCAGGCCGATCTGGGTCATCTCGCAGAGATTGGCTCCCTTGCCGCCCAGCAGATGTCTGTTCTTCCCGTCTCCATCCCTGAAAGAGTAGACATATTGACCTTGATTATTACTCATGACGGTAATCCTTAAAGAGGCATATGCAGTCAAAACACAGCCTGTTTTGACCTTGATCCACAGGCGGCAATTCCGTTGTAGGCAGCGATAGATTGCCACTGGCGATTACCAATAGCATATGCCTGTCAGCCATAAAATGAAATGAGCAACTTTCCCCTGGTATGTTTGAGGCTGTTTGCGGTGGCGTTGCAGGCAGAAAAGGGACTACAGAAATTGCAGTAAAATAAACAGGATAGAGAGCGTAAAGCCGGTGGCCGGCACCCACACGGGATAGCTGACTTCGGCCTCTGTCCGCACTCTGTTCTTTTTGATCCGCCACAGGGCCGCATTAATGGCTGTGAATATGAGCAGTGTGATGAAGCTGGTGATCTGCGCCAGCGTGACCAGTGGCAGAATAAGCGCCAGAAACAGAATCGCCATCGTGATGACAGCCGTTGAAACCAGTGGCGTCCGGGTTAACGGATGCACATATGCGAATAGTGCCGGGGCCATGTGCTGGCTTCCCATGCCATAGAGCACACGTGAAGCCATAATAATCTGGATCAGCACGCCGTTTACAATCGCAATGATACTCACCATTGCAATGAGATGGCTTGCGGTGTGGCCGCTATGTTTGATGATTGCGACCAGGGGGGCCTTGTTGCCAGCCAGCTCATGGGGCGGCAGGGATAGTACGGCAACAAGTGCGATCAGCACGTAAAGCAGCGTTGCGATCGTGAGTGCAAGGATGATCGCAAGCGGGAGGTTTTTACGGGGGGCTTTGACCTCCTCGGCGACATTGACCATATCCTCAAAACCGATAAATGCATAAAAGGCGATGAATGCGCCAAACAGAATACCGTTCCATGCATGGAACGAGAATGCCGGTATCAGTTCCGGCAGGCGCTCGGGCAGTGTCGAAAGCGTATCACTAGCCAGAGTAACAACCGCAATCAGCGCGACGATTGCAGCGGCCGATGTCAGGGCGGCCATCCAGACCGATTCGTTAATGCCCCAGGCTGCAAGCAGCCCCATTGAGACAAGCAGAAGGGAGGCCACCAGCCATGCCGGAAGATGGAAAAAAACATCGACATACCCTACAACTCCACTGGCTATGGTTGCGGAAGAGAGCGTGCCCACGGCAATTACGGACCAGCCAATCACTTTTGAGAGCCAGGGTTTCTGGAAGGCTGCATCGACATAAACTGCTTCACTGGCACTCCTGGGAAAGCGTGATGATAGTTCCGCATAGGAGAAGGCCGTAAATCCGGCAATGATGGATGCGAGCAAAAAGGCAACCGGCGCATGCATGCCTGCTCTTCCGGCCACTTCACCGACAAGTATGAAGATGCCGGCGCCGATGATGGTGCCGAGTCCGTACAGGGTCAGAAGCGGCAGTGTGATGCTGCGTTTAAGTTTGGCCGTCTCTTTCATGCTCTTTCCGGCTATCGCTTGCCGGCTTTCAGATACCGGGTTAGAAAACGGTCAAGCTGGTTGGCAAAGGCCATGCGGTCGCTGTGAGAAAAAGCGGCCGGGCCACCTGTTGCCACACCACTGCCGCGCAGATCATCCATGAAGTTGCGCATCGTCAGGTACTGCTTCACATTGGCTTTGGTATAAAATGTGCCGCGTGGATTCAGGGCGTGGCCGTCTTTTTCAATGATATCGGCCGCAAGCGGAATATCGGCGGTAATAACCAGGTCTCCGGCCTCCATGTTTGCAACGATTTCGCTGTCGGCCACATCGGCCCCGGCGGTTACTTTGAGCATCTGAATCAGCGGCGAGTTTGGAACCTGAAGTTTTTTATTGGCTACCATCGTCATGGGGATTTGTAACCGTTCCACAGCACGGTAAAGAATCTCTTTGACCACCTTCGGGCAGGCATCGGCATCAACCCAGATATGCATTTCAATGGTTCTCCATATTGGCCAACCATACCTTCTGCTTGCTATTTCTGCCATTGAGCGTACCTTGGGCGCAGTTCTCGCAGCAGCTTCGGTCTTTGCTGCGAATGATAGCCACATGATTCACCGTTTATACGACTGAATCAATCTGTGGCATCTTCTAATTTAAATAACTGTGCCTAGACCGGTCCGGATGATCTTCGGCAGGCATCGAGTTGGAAACTAATAAATCATATGACATTTGATAAACTTGGCCTTTCGCCAGAGCTGCTTCGTGCGGTCTCTGATCAGGGCTACACCAAACCTACGCCGGTTCAGGCGCAGTCCATTCCTGTGATCCTTGAGGGTCACGACATTATGGCCGGAGCCCAGACGGGCACCGGCAAGACGGCAGGCTTTACGCTGCCGATGCTTGACCTTCTGTATCAGGAGCGTGGCGTGGCGAGCAGCAAAGGACGCCGCCACATTCGTGTTCTGGTGCTGACGCCGACCCGTGAGCTTGCTGCTCAGGTGAACGAGAGCATTGTCACCTATGGCAAATATCTCTCATTCCGCTCTGCCGTGGTATTTGGTGGTGTCGGTATTAACCCGCAGATTGACAGGCTCAATCGCGGTGTTGATATCCTGGTGGCAACACCGGGCCGACTTCTTGACCTGGTCGGGCAGGGAAAATGTGACCTCTCCAGGGTTGAGATGCTGGTGCTTGATGAAGCTGATCGTATGCTCGATATGGGATTCATTCATGATATCCGTAAGCTGCTCGCGTTATTGCCAGGAGAGCGTCAGAATCTTCTCTTCTCGGCTACGTTTTCAAACGACATTAAAAAGCTTGCGTCCGGCATTCTGAAGTCGCCCAGGCTGATTGAGGTTTCACGCAATGAGACTTCGCATCAGGTGACTCAGATCGTGCATCCGGTGGGAAAATCCCGCAAGCGTGAATTGCTCTCCCATCTGATCCGCTCGGAAGAGTGGCGGCAGGTGCTGGTTTTTACCCGTACCAAGCATGGTGCCAACAAGCTGACCAAGCTTCTGGAGAGCGATGGTATTCAGGCAGCAGCTATTCATGGCAACAAGAGCCAGACCGCACGTACCAATGCGCTGAAGGGGTTTAAGAGTGGTTCGATCCGTGTGCTGGTAGCAACTGATATTGCCGCCCGTGGCCTTGATATCGATCAACTGCCACATGTGGTGAACTATGAGCTGCCGAATGTGCCCGAGGATTATGTTCACCGCATTGGCCGCACCGGCCGTGCCGGTAACAAGGGTGAGGCGATGTCACTGGTCTGTAACGAAGAGGTGAAACTGCTTCGTGGTATCGAGAAGCTGATCGGTAAACCTGTAACGCAGGTGGATATTCCCGGTTTTGAGGCGGATATCTCGGTGCATGTCGAGCCGGTGAAAGAGTCCGGCCGTGTTCCGCAGAACAGACGTGGCGGGGGACAGGGGCGTTCCGGGCAACAGCGTG
>CAZLJF010000076.1:0-1397 GCA_964559845.1 uncultured Zetaproteobacteria bacterium
ACGGAGGCAACTCCGCGTACTTTACCCCGGATCAAAAAAACTTTGTCTCTTCAGCATACTACACCCTATAGTCGCACCATGCAGAACAGACCCATCCACCGGGATGACCTCGCCACGCTCTTTTCATCCGGCTGCAAAGCAAAAGATGAGTGGCGCATCGGCACCGAGCACGAAAAGATCGGTTTTTGCGTTGACACGCTCAGACCCATCCCGTACGAAGGCGAAAGAAGTATCCGCGCCCTGCTTGAACTGATGGCATCCCATACGGATGAAACCGGCACACCGATTCTTGAAAGCGGCAACATCATCGGCCTGACAAAAGGCAAGGCTTCCATCACTCTTGAGCCCGGCGGCCAGCTTGAGCTCTCCGGAGCACCGCTGGCGACCATCCATGCAACCTGCCGCGAAACCGGCCTGCATCTCTCCCTGCTCAAAGAGGCCACCGACAGACTCGGCATCGGCTTTCTTGGTCTCGGCTTCCAGCCCAGGTGGGAGCGGGATGAGATCCCGTGGATGCCAAAAGAGCGCTACCGGGTGATGCGTGATTACATGCCCAGGGTCGGCCGGCACGGACTGGATATGATGCTGCGCACGGCAACAGTGCAGGCCAATCTCGATTTCTCATCCGAGAAGGATATGGCCAGAAAGATGCGGGTCGGCTGCGCACTACAACCGCTTGTTACCGCCCTCTGCGCCGCCTCGCCCTTTGTAGATGGCAAGCCATCCGGCTATCTCTCAAGCCGGGCGGCCTGCTGGATTGATACCGATCCGGCCCGCACCGGCATCCCGGCCTGTGTTTTTGATGATGGTTTCGGTTTTGAACACTATACCGAGTGGGCGCTGGATGCGCCGATGTATTTTGTTATCAGGAACGGGCAATATGTTAACTGTGCAGGACTGAGTTTCCGTGACTTCCTTAATGGCAGACTTGCCGCCCTGCCGGGCGAGCTGCCCACGCTTGATGACTGGGAACTGCATACCGGCACACTCTTTCCGGAGGTGCGCCTGAAACAGTTTCTTGAGATGCGCGGCGCCGATGCCGGCCCTCAGGCATGGATCTGCTCTCTGCCTGCCCTGTGGAAGGGGCTGCTTTATGATGAAACGGCGCTGGAACAGGCATGGCAGATGGTTGCAGCATGGAGCCATGCTGAAGTGATCCGGCTTCGCCGGGAAGTACCCCGCAGCGGCTTTGCGACCCCCTTCAGGGAGACAGATGTACACAGTCTGTGTGAGCAGATGCTTGATATCGCCCGCGGCGGGCTTGAACGAATCAATGCGCAGAACAGCCAGGGCGAAGATGAATCCATCTTTCTGGCCCCCATGATCCATGCCGTGGAGCACAGAAAGACACAGGCTGAAAGATGGCTGGATGCCTGGCATGGCTCATGGAACGGCAA
>CAZLJF010000076.1:1497-7423 GCA_964559845.1 uncultured Zetaproteobacteria bacterium
ATCCGGATCCCTGAAAAAGATCGCCGCCCGGCCTGAGCGGCTCCGGTTATAGCCAATCCCCTCCCCCTCCAGCCGGGCGATCAATGCCTCCAGATCATCCGTAAGCAGTGCAAAGTGATAATCCCTCCCACCATGTTCAGGCTGCTTACATCCGGCATACGGGTTTTCAATCTGCATCAGATGAAGCTGCTGACCATCTCCCAGAGCATAAAAAAGCCCCTGAAACCCCAGGTCGGGCCGTCTCTCCCGCTCAAGCCCCAACACATCTTCATAGAACCTGGCCGCAATCTCCAGATCACTCACGATTATCGTTACATGGTGCAATTGCATAACTGACCTCCTGTATCAGGGCATAAAAATGTGTTTCTCACCCTCTTTCCACCCATGAATGGAGGCCTTAGAAAGGATTTGGAAATCGCAATTTTCAAATCCGGTCAGGGCCGGGGACAGGATGCTCCGAAGCCGCATCAAAAACCATCATTTACCGAAACCGTCAATCCTGCAACAATCCGCCCCCTTATGAGCACAGCAACTGCAAAAATACTGGATGGCAAAGCGCTCTCTGAGCGCATGCGCAACGGCATGCGGGAGCACATCGAGAGCCTGAAAGCAACCCATGGGCGCGCTCCCGGCCTGGCGGTCATCATCGTCGGAGATGATCCGGCTTCACATGTCTATGTGCGCAACAAGAAGCTTGCCTGCGAGAAGGTTGGTATCGTCTCCTTCTCCCATGAACTGCCTGCCGACACTACCCAGCAACACCTGCTTGGTCTGATCAGCGAACTCAATGCCAACCCGAAGGTTGATGGTATCCTGGTTCAGCTACCGACACCCGGGCATATCAATTCCGAAGCCATCATTACCGCCATTGATCCCAACAAAGATGTTGACGGCTTCCAGCCCTATAACATCGGCAGTCTGGCCGCCCGTGTTCCCGCCCTGCGCCCCTGCACACCATTCGGCTGCATGAAACTGCTGGAGGAGACAGGCATTGATCTGCATGGTCAGGAGGCGGTTGTGGTTGGTGCATCCAATATGGTGGGGCGTCCGATGGCGCTGGAGCTGTTGCTGGCAGGTGCGACCGTGACAATCTGCCACCGCTTTACCCGTGATTTACAACGCCATATTGAACGTGCAGATATTGTGGTTGCCGCTGCAGGCAAGCAGGGGCTGATTCAGGGTGAATGGATCAAACAGGGCGCCATTGTGATCGATGTCGGCATTCATCGTCTGCAGAGCGGCAAGCTGGCCGGTGATGTCGATTTTGAAACGGCATCCAAACGCGCCGCATGGATTACGCCGGTTCCCGGCGGAGTCGGCCCGATGACCATTACCATGTTGCTGTATAATACCATTGCAGCGTTTCGTACCCATATTGGCGAGCAGAATCCCGGAGAGCAGGCATGAGCGAGCTGTTAAAAACGCCCTTGTATGACGAGCATGTCGCACTGGGCGGAAAAATCGTTCCCTTTGCGGGCTATCAGTTGCCCGTGCAGTACGCTGCCGGCGCACTGAAGGAGTACACGGCTGTTCGTGAGGGTGAGGCGGGCATATTCGATATCACCCATATGGGTCAGGTGCGCGTGACAGGTGCGGAAGCACTGGCGTTTCTCCAGTATGTCACGACCAATGATGTCGCCAGACTGGTGGATGGTCAGGTACAGTACTCCGCCCTGCTTAATGAACAGGGCACCTTCATTGATGACATCACCACCTATCGTATCAGCAGCAACGAGTACTACCTCTGCATCAATGCGGCCAACCGGCACAAGGATGTCGCCCATCTGCAAACACATGCAGCAGACTTTGATGTGAAGATCTCGGATGAGTCCGATGACACTACGTTGATCGCACTGCAGGGCGCCGGGGCAGAGGCTGCCCTGCAACCACTGCTGGAGACGGATCTGGAAAGCATCGGTTATTACCGCTTCGCACAGGTTAAAACAGACGGCACGGATGCCATCATCTCCCGCACCGGCTACAGCGGTGAAGATGGCTTTGAAATCTATATTCCCAACGACATGGCCGTGAATCTGTGGAAACAGCTGCTCAACAACGGCGCTGTTCCGATCGGACTGGCTGCACGCGACATGCTGCGCACCGAAATGGGATATGCACTCTATGGCCATGAAATCCATGATGGCGTTACCCCTGTTGAAGCCGGGCTAATGTGGATTACCAAACTGGACAAGGGCGATTTTATTGGCAAAACAGCCGTTGAGGCGCGCAGGGCCGAAGGCCCGAAACAACGACTGATTGCCCTGAAACTGACCGGACGGGGCATTCCACGTGAACATTACAGGGTTACTGCCGATGGCAGGAAGGTGGGCGAAGTCACATCCGGCATGCACTCTCCGCTGGCCGGATGCGGGGTTGCCATCGCCTATGTTGAACCCGAGTATGCCGCCGCAGATAATCTGGCCATCGATATTCGCGGCAGGGCCGTACCGGCAGAGAGAACAGGCACGCCGTTTGTGCGTAGTAATGTGAGAAAATAAATTGCCACAAAAGAACACGCAAGCAACACAGATAATCATTCCTCTCTCTCTGTGTTCCCTGTAATCTCTGTGGCAACAAATGGAGAATAACCATGACGATTCCAGCAGATTTGAAATATACCAAAGAACATGAGTGGGTGCGCATTGAGGGCGATACAGCCACATTCGGCCTGACCGACCATGCCCAGGAAGCGCTCGGTGATATCGTGTTTGTTGAACTTCCTGAAGAGGGACGTACGGTTGATGCCGGTGATGCCTTTGCAGTGGTTGAATCGGTCAAGGCTGTCTCCGATATCTACGCGCCGCTTGCCGGCGAAGTCATCGAAGGCAATGAAGCGCTGGAAGATACACCTGAAAAGGTCAACGAAGAGCCGTACGGCGATGGCTGGATCGCCAAAGTAAAAATCACCGATGGCGATACTTCGCACCTGATGGATGCGGATGCCTACAGCAAGTTTCTGCAGGAAGCATAGGTTGCTGACGGATCGACAGAGATTCATCAGCCGTTAACAGAATACCCCTTCGAGATATGACATGAGATATTTGCCGCACACCGATGCAGACAGGGCCGCCATGCTTAAAACCATTGGCGTCTCCGACATCAATGAACTCTTTGCCGATATCCCTGCCGGATTCCATACCAAGGCGGGAAGCCTGAATCTTCCACATGCGCTTTCCGAAGCCGCCATTGTGCGAAAGTTCACACGCGCATCAGAGCAGAATCGTCATACAGGCAACCACAGCTACTTCCTGGGCGGCGGCACCTATCACCATTTTATTCCGGCAGTCGTGGACTATGTTATTTCACGCGGTGAGTTTCTGACCGCCTACACGCCTTATCAGCCGGAAATTTCCCAGGGCACGCTGCAGGCACTGTTTGAATTCCAGACCATGGTCGCCCGGCTTCTGGATATGGATATCTCCAACGCCTCGATGTATGACGCCGCCACCAGCGTTGCCGAAGCGGCGCTGATGGCCAGGCGTGTGCGCCGAAAGGAGCGAATAGTCATTGCAGGCTCGGTGAATCCCCGTTATCGCGCCGTGACACGGAACTACCTGCGTCACCTTGAAGGTGAGCTGATTGAAGTTCCATGCGAAGGCTTCAGCACCGATATCGGGCGCATCACTGCTGAAATTACAGAAGAAACCGCATGCGTCATTGTTCAATATCCCGATTTTTACGGCACGGTTTACGATCTCGCCGATATTCGTAACAGATGTGACGAAACCGGCGCGCTGATGGTGGTCGCATTTTCCGATGCCTCCGCCTTTGCACTGATCAGGGCGCCGGGAAGCTTTGGCGCCGATATTGTGGTCGGTTCCGGCCAGTCGCTTGGCATTCCGATGGGCTTTGGCGGCCCGCATCTCGGCATCTTCACCTGTACCTGGAAACTACTGCGGCAGATGCCGGGGCGTGTCTGCGGCATGACGCATGATGCCAACGGCAAACGCGGTTTTGTACTGACACTCTCCACCCGCGAGCAGCATATTCGCCGTGAAAAGGCGACCTCCAACATCTGCTCCAATCAGGGGCTGATGTGTACCGCAGCCGCCACCTACATGACACTGATGGGTGATGCCGGTCTGAAAACCGTGGCGCAAAACTCGGCTGCCGCCCTACAGAAGCTTGTCAGCAGCCTGCCGGATCATGTAACGGCTGCGGCAGGCGCCCATTACAATGAAACGGTTCTGAGTTTCACCGGTCAGCGGGCTCGCGATGACTTTCTCGTAAGGGCAGAGACGCAAAATATCTTCGCAGGTATTCCGCTTGAAAAACTGGAGCATGACATCGAGCCAACACACCTGCTGGTGGCCACCACGGAAATGACTGAAGAATCCGACATTAACAGCTATCTGGAACTATTGGAGGCAGCACGATGAGCGCTCCGGATCACTCCCTGTCCGGCTACTCCGGCGTATCCGGACTGATGCATGAAGAGCCGCTGCTCTTTGAACATGCGCATGAACAGGCAACCAGCATCAATCTGCCGGGTGTTGCCGGTGCCATTTCAGATGAATTACATGCCTTTGCACGTGTAGAGCCTGCAAACATCCCCGGACTCTCCGAACCTGAGGCTGTGCGCCATTTTGTCCGCCTGTCGCAATGGAATCACGGCATCGAAACGGGTTTCTACCCGCTCGGCTCCTGTACGATGAAATATAATCCGAGGGTCAATGAACAGGTTGCCAGACTACCCGGACTTTCCGGCATTCATCCGGACCAGCCTGAAGCGAGTGTACAGGGCGTACTTGAACTGCTGCATGAATTGCAAGAGTGGCTGGGTGAGATTACCGGCCTGCCGCATACCACCCTGCAACCGGCAGCCGGTGCGCATGGTGAATGGACAGGGCTGATGATGATTCGTGCCGCCCTTGATGCGCGCGGCGAGTCACACCGCAACACTGTTCTGGTGCCGGATTCGGCGCATGGCACCAACCCGGCATCGGCAGCACTGTGCGGCATGCAAACGGTAGAGATCAAATCAACGAGCGAAGGACGTGTTGATCTGGACGAACTGAAAGCGCATCTGAACGACAATATTGCCGCACTGATGCTGACCAATCCGAACACGGCCGGCATGTTTGAATCCGATATTGCCGAGATCTGTGAACTTGTCCATCAGGCCGGCGGCTTTGTTTATGGAGATGGCGCCAACCTCAATGCACTGGTCGGCAAGGCCCGCCCCGGCGACATGGGCATCGACTGCCTGCATATCAATGTGCATAAAACCTTCTCCACACCGCATGGCGGTGGCGGCCCCGGCAGTGGACCGGTGGCGGTTAACGAAGCACTGGCACCATTTTTGCCAACACCACGCATCGAAAAAACGGATGCCGGATATACCATCATTACCGATGACGAAAACAGTATCGGCTCCGTACTCGGTTCAATCGGACAGATTGGCGTGCTGCTGCGAGCCTCTGCCTATATCGCCGCATTCGGCAAGGATCACCTGCACAAGATTGCCGAGGATGCGGTGCTCAATGCCAACTATATTCTCGCTCGCCTGAAAGACGCCTATCACGTACCCTTTAAAGGCATCTGCAAACACGAATGCCTGTTAACCGATGAGATCCAGAACAGACACGGCATCAAGACGCTGGATGTTGCCAAGCGGCTGATTGACCTCGGCTTCCATCCGATGACGGTCTATTTCCCTTTGATTGTGCATGGCGCCATGCTGATTGAGCCGACCGAGAGTGAATCGCGGGAAACAATTGATGCGTTCTGTGATGCCATGCTGGAGATTGCCGAGGCGTGCGAAAAGGGTGAAACAGAGCAGATGCACGCCGCCCCGCTACTGCCTGTCCGCCGCCGCCTGGATGAGACGGCCGCAGCCAGGAAACCTGTATTAACCTGGCCGGAGGATTAAATAGTCGCCCCTGAATAAATCATTTTTCACGCTTCCAAGGCCAACTGGGAGGTG
>CAZLJF010000077.1:0-6897 GCA_964559845.1 uncultured Zetaproteobacteria bacterium
GCCAGTATTGCTCGTCTGCAAGAGTTCACAGGCCGCACTGAACCCACGGTCATTACTTAATGAATCACTTTTGTTTATATGCATATATAACTAATAAATAAGGTATATTATGACAAAGCTACCACCAAATGCATATGAGGTTATTGAGGCCAGAGGACATGATCCCTTTGCCTATCTGGGACGCCATGAATATAAATGTTCGGGTGAAGAGGGCGGCGTTGTTATCCGTGCATTCAAACCGCGCGCCGAGAAGATGTGGCTGCTTGAAGAGGGAAAACCGGCCAGGATGATGCCACGGATCGAAGGAACAGACCTGTTTGAAGTGGTATTGAAAAAAGGTACATTTGAATCGGCATACAGATTCAAAATCGAAAACCGTGAGGGGCATAGCTGGGAGGAGGAGGATGTATATCGCTTCTCTCCGATTCTGGGTGAACTGGATCTGCATCTGATTGCTGAAGGGAATCATTTCGAAAAATACAGGATTCTCGGTGCACATATACGCGAACATGAGGGGGTGCGGGGCATCTCCTTTGCCGTTTGGGCTCCGGCTGCCGCGAGAGTGAGTGTTGTCGGCAATTTTAACCATTGGGACGGGCGTGAACACCAGATGCGTACGCGCGGGTCATCCGGTGTATGGGAGATATTCATCCCCTCCCTGTGTGAAGGGGAGGTCTACAAATTTGAGATTCGCGCCGCCAATGGTGATGTGTTTGAAAAAGTGGATCCGTACGCCCAGCAGATGGAAGTTCGGCCGAAAACGGCCTGTATTGTCCACAATCCGAGGGGATACAGTTGGCACGACTCGGAGTGGATGAACAAGCGGCCTGAACGTCAGGCTCTTGATAAGCCGATAAGTATCTATGAGGTACATCTGGGTTCCTGGCGCCGTGGAGATGGCAAATACCTGAACTATCGTGAGCTTGCGCATCAGCTTGTGGAGTATTGCCACTGGATGGGCTACACGCATCTTGAATTGATGCCGGTGACCGAGCACCCCTTTGACGGTTCATGGGGCTACCAGACGGTTGGCTATTTTGCACCTACCAGTCGCTTTGGCACGCCGGATGATTTCCGTTATTTCATGGATCACTGTCACCAGAATGGCATTGGCGTTTTTCTGGACTGGGTTCCTGCCCATTTCCCCAAGGATGCGCATGGTCTGGCCCGTTTTGATGGCACGCCGCTTTATGAACATGAGGACCCGCGTCTGGGTGAACACAAGGACTGGGGCACCTATATCTTCAATTTTGGCCGCAACGAGGTGCGTAACTTCCTGATTGCATCCGCACTCTTCTGGCTGGATGAGTATCATATTGATGGCTTGCGTGTCGATGCGGTGGCCTCCATGCTCTATCTGGACTATTCACGTGAAGAGGGCGAATGGCTGCCCAACAAATATGGAGGGCGTGAAAACCTTGAGGCTGTCGAATTCCTGAAACAGTTCAACCACCTGGTGCATGAACGTCACCCCGGTGCGGTGACGATGGCTGAAGAATCCACTTCATGGCCGCTGGTGAGCCGTCCGACCTATCTGGGCGGACTGGGTTTCACAATGAAGTGGAACATGGGCTGGATGAATGACACCTTGAGTTATTTCCAGAATGACCCGATTCATCGCAGCTACCATCAGGATCAGCTGACCTTCTCAATCATGTATGCCCATACCGAGAATTTCATCCTGCCATTCTCCCATGATGAGGTGGTGCATGGCAAAGGCTCCATGCCGGGCAAGATGCCGGGCGATGACTGGCAACGATTTGCCAATCTGAGGGCGCTGTATGCCTATATGTTCACCCATCCGGGCAAGAAGCTGCAGTTTATGGGTATCGAGTTTGGCCAGTGGCCGGAGTGGAATCATGACGAGTCGCTGTCATGGGACCAGTCGAACTTCATGCCGCATCGTGGTCTGCAGCTGATGGTGCGTGATATGAATCATCTCTACCGTGAAATTCCGGCCCTGCATGAGGTCGATTTCGAGGCGCACGGCTTTGAGTGGATTGAGTGTAATGATGCCGCGCACTCGACCATCAGCTATATCCGCAGGGATAAACATGGCGGCTTTGTTGTTGTGGTGCTCAATCTAACCCCTGTGGTCAGGGATCATTACCGCCTGGGTGTACCGGAATCCGGTTACTACCGGGAGGTGATGAACACGGATGCAGAGGCCTATGGTGGCAGCAATATCGGCAATATCGGTGGCGTTGGCAGTGAAGCGGTGCCCTGTATGGAGAAACCATACTCTGTTCTGTTGACCCTGCCGCCGCTCTCCTGCGTCATATTGCGCAGGGTGTAGCGAGTGCCCTGTCGGCAAAATACCTACGCTTCAGAGTTTCGGACAGAGCACCGGTGAAAAGGGTAGATTTCTATTTCGACTTTATAAGCCCTTACAGCTATCTGGCGGCAACCCGGATACCTGTATTTGAAAAAAAACATGATGTCAGGTTTGAATGGGTGCCGGTCAATCTTCCCAAGCTGATCAAGTATTCGGGCAATATACCGCCTGCCATGATCAGGAACAAGGCGCTCTATTCACTCCGCGATCTGAAACGCTGGGCTGAGTATCTTGGTGTGCCGCTGAAAATGATCAGGCCGGGAACCTTTGACAGCCGGCCGGCACTGCGCATCGCAGCTGCACTTCAGGGCAAGGATCGGATGCTGTTTTGTCTGGCGGTGTTTGAGGCGCTCTGGTCAGGCTCGGTTGATCCAAGAGAAGAGAACTGGCTGGAAATGGTATTTAAACTCAAGAATTTGCCGGATTCATGGATCAGCTTGTGCAACGATGTGTTGGATGAAAATACCGAGGTTGCCCTGAAAGCGGGAGCCTTTGGCGTACCGACCTTTATTTTGCATGGAGAGGGGCGCCCGGAGATATTTTTTGGTATAGACCATATGGATTTTCTTGCCCGTGCCTGTGAATGGAGCTGAATCAGCTAACCGAAACGTTTCATACCAATCTCACGCAGCTTCTCGGCAAAGTCGGGGTACTCAATCGAAACGTCAGTAATGGCGTTAAGCGGAAATGCAATGACCGTCACATCACTATCTGCAATGACATCGGCAACAGGCGAACTCATGCCTGAAGAGGAGATTTCGCCGACAATTTTATGCCCTTCGATCACTGTAATGGTTTCATCGCTGCTGGCAATACGCACACTGCCTCCAATAATAAGATAGAGGAACTCATTGAACTCGCCTTCTGTTATCAGTTTTTCTTCAGGCTTGAACAGAACGGTTTTGCTTTGGTCAAGCAACTTATCCTGAGTTTCATCAGGCAGGAGTGAAAAAAGGGTGTGATTTGCAAGGATATCTTTGACTGATTCGCTCATTATTTACTCCTGGATGTGGCCAATTGATAGAATGAATCATATGCCTTCTTGCCTGTTTATAGTGTGATCCGGATCATATTACAAACCATTCAACTGTCGGTTGCGTCTGTTCAGGAGTGTAGAGTTCTGTATCGGGGTGAAAGGCGACCCGGACAAACCGGAACAGATGTGTGACAGGCAAACTTTCGCCACTGATCCGTTGTCTGGTTTCAATTCATTTTCCTGCCTCAATATAGCGAATCTCCTCATAGATGAAATCCTGTAAACAACGCGGTTAATTCCTACAGGTAACCCTTCAGCCGGGTTAGAATCTGTCTTTGCTTGCCCTGAGATATGTAAAAACGGTAAGCGGATCACTGTTTATGCCTTGCGCTGCTGCATACTGGTGACAAAAGTCATCATCAAGCGGACGAAGAAAGGGATTGGTGTTTTTTTCAACACCAATGGATGAGGGGATGGTAGGAAGCCTGTGCATGCGTTTCCGGGTGTCAGTGCTGATGCGTGCGTCCAGTTCGCTGTTGTTTCGGTCAACATGCTTTGCAAAGCGAAGATTGGCCAGCGTATATTCGTGGGCACAGTAGAGTTGCGTGTTGTCAGGCAGTCGGGCCAGTTTTGTGAGGGAGTTCCACATCTGTTCAGGCGTGCCTTCAAACAGGCGTCCGCAGCCGCCACCAAAGAGCGTATCTCCGCAAAAGAGAGCATCATCTATCAGGTAGGCGATATGTCCGTGGGTATGGCCCGGAACAGAGAGAATGCTGATCTCCAGACTACCGATCTTCAGATTGCTCTTCTCATCGACTTCCAGGTCTATTTGTGGAATACGTATCGCGTCTATGGCCGCTCCAATCACTTCACAGTTAAACCTCTCCTTAAGCTGCTTGTTGCCATCGGTATGATCCCAGTGGTGATGGGTATTAAGGATATGGGTCAGGGGTTTGCCAAGCACTCTGCACGCCTTGTCTACAGGCGATGCATCGGCAGGGTCAACCACGGCCAGGGCATCTGAATTGTGATCTTCAACCAGATAGATATAGTTGTCATTCAGGGCGGGAAGCTGATGTACGGTAAAATCTTGATGTTGATATTTCCACATCTGCCCAATCTACACTTTATGGAGCAATGATGTCACATGGGTCAAAAAAAGCTGTGGTTACCGCCGTGGCAGGCAACGGCTTTATTACAGTTGCAAAGTTTGTCGGTTTTGCACTCTCAGGCTCCAGTGCTTTGCTGGCCGAGGCGGTACACTCACTGGCGGACACTGCCAACCAGGCGTTGCTCTACCTTGGCCTGCGCCGTTCCGAGAAGGAGGCTGACGAACACCACCATTTCGGTTATGGGCAGGAGCGCTATTTCTGGAATCTGGTTTCGGCTGTAACGATCTTCTTTGTTGGCTGTGTTTATACCATTATGCATGCCCTCGATAGCCTCAAGCATCATCATCAGCCTGAACTGAGCCTGATTGTATTTTCGATTATCGGCATTGCCTTCCTGGTTGAAGGCTACTCCTTTCTGGTGGCACTGAGTGAGTTCAACCGGCAGCGAAAAGAGAATAATTGCTCATTTTTTGCCTATTTCAGGGAATCCAATGACCCGACAACAGTTGCTGTGCTGATTGAGGACTCCGTAGCCATTCTGGGGCTGTTTCTGGCGCTGGCAGGTATGGGAATCTCCGCCTATACCGGTTCAAGCCTGTTTGACGGGATTGCAGCACTTGCTATTGGTGGCCTGATGGGCTTGCTGGCTTTCTTTCTTGCCTCGGTTAATAAGCGTTTTCTGATCAATGCGTCAGATCCGAAAATGGATGAGCAGGTGACCAGAATATGGCATGAAGATGAGAGAGTTCAGCGGCTGCATCGTGTAAACAGTATTGTGATTTCTCCGGAAGAGAGCGTGCTGATGGCAGAGGTTGAGCTGCGGGAAGAGGAGCTTTTTACGGATATGAGCCGCGATGAGGTGATGCAGGCGATCCATTTTATGAAGCGCATCGACCTGATCCGGCGCTCACTGGAAGAGGAGGTGAGAGTCTGCGCACCACAGGCGAAACATATCTTTATTGAGTTTGTTGGTCTGCCGGAGCAGAAAGACCATGAATGAAATAGGGTAGCATCCACCCTTTGCTCTGCTATGCTTGCAGGCATTGATTAGTTTTGGTTTTTTCAAGGAGAAAAAAATGAGCGTATTGGTTGGCAAAGAGGCACCTGATTTTACCGCTGCTGCTGTGATGGCGGACGGTTCCATTAATGAGAGTTTTTCCCTCTCTGATTACAAGGGTAAATATGTAGTCCTGTTTTTCTATCCACTGGACTTCACGTTTGTATGCCCCAGCGAACTGATTGCATTTGATCACCGGATCAAGGAGTTCGAGTCCCGTGGTGTACAGGTGATTGGCGTATCTGTCGATTCCCAGTTTACCCATGCAGCCTGGAGAAATACGCCAATTGATCAGGGTGGTATTGGCAGTGTTGCATACCCGCTGGTTGCAGACCTGACCAAGAAGATTGCTGCCGATTATGATGTACTGATCGGCAACACAACGGTTGAAGATGAGTGTGGTGAGCAGTTCCATATTCTTGGCGGCGATGTGGCACTACGCGGCTCATTCCTGATTGACAAGGATGGCATCGTACAGCATCAGGTTGTCAACAATCTGCCGCTGGGCCGTAATATTGATGAGATGTTGCGTATGGTGGATACACTGCAGTTCACAGAAGAGCACGGCGAAGTCTGTCCTGCCGGCTGGAAAAAGGGTGATAAAGGCATGACTCCGGATGCGGAGGGCGTGGCTTCCTATCTTGCATCCGAGGCTGACAAACTCTGATTGATTTGTAGTTTACTGTGCAAAGGCGGTCCCGAAGGATCGCCTTTTTTGTGTGCATTGTGTGCGCGCAAATCGCTAAAGTATTAGATGTCAGAAATCCTCGAATTGTTTATACTTTTCGTGAGTTATAGAAATACTTATAGAGTTATCGTCGATCAAGCGCTCATCTGTGCATCATTATGACTACAGAGCCCCTTATCCGGAAAATTCTGTAAACAACGTGGTTAATTCCTACACTATACTTTTCCAGGTAGCATAATCGTAAACTCACTGCCTTCTCCGGGCTTGCTGCTGACAGAGACCGTGCCACCATGACTCTCCACTATCGCCCATACATTTGCCAGTCCGATGCCTGTCCCGTCATCCTTGGTGGTAAAGAGCGGATCAAACACCTTCTCCAGTTGGTCAGGCGCAATACCGCAGCCATTGTCTTTTAGCTTTAGTTCAACCCAAGGAAAACACTCTCTGACAGCAATGGATATTACACCTGCTCTTTTCATCGGTTCAATGGCATCCGCCGCATTTTTAATCAGATTCAGAAGAGCCTGGGAGAGTTCAAGGCTATTACCCATCAACATCATCGCCTCATCGGGTCGTTGGTAATCAATGGTGATATAGGCAGGGAGAAGATATTCACTGAGTGAGATCGTCTCATCCAGCGTGGTGCGCAGATCAATCTCCGAAACCAGATCGCCGGTGAATCGCCCCGGGTTTGTCGGAGGCTAAAACTCTTGAGAGGATTAGCCCATG
>CAZLJF010000078.1:0-6868 GCA_964559845.1 uncultured Zetaproteobacteria bacterium
GACCAACAGCACCATTCATCAGGTGGGTGAATGTGTTGCCATCCATGAGCTTGAAACGCTTACCGCTATTTATTCCGATATTATCACTAACTTTGAGGCTTAATCATGTCAACTAAACTTGGCGCTGTGCAAAACAAGGCA
The DNA here is from genome assembly GCA_964559845.1 of uncultured Zetaproteobacteria bacterium. Lineage (GTDB taxonomy): Bacteria > Pseudomonadota > Zetaproteobacteria > Mariprofundales > Mariprofundaceae > WSZY01. The sequence goes on from CAZLJF010000078.1 coordinate 142, forward strand.
AGCAGGGATCTGGAAACATTTCCCAATCCGAATCCGGAACGCGATTACCATATCCGCATCGACTCGCCGGAGTTCACCTGCCTCTGCCCGAAAACAGGGCAGCCGGACTTTGCCGAGATCAAGCTTGATTATGTGCCCGACCAGCTTTGCGTGGAACTGAAATCATTAAAGCTTTATTATTGGAGTTTCCGCGATGAGGGCCATTTCCACGAGCAGGTCACCAACATGATTGCGGATGACCTGATCAATCTGCTGGATCCCCGTTATCTGAAGGTCGAGGCGGTTTTCAATGTGCGCGGCGGTGTCTATACCACCATCAAGGTCGAGCACACAAAACCGTGAATCTATCAAGGCAATATCAATCAGAAACTATATTGAAGAGACAAAGAGTCATCTTTTTGTATTTCTTTGTGCCTTTGTGGTGAAGAAAAAATGAAACATATCCCCTTCACCAAGATGCAGGCCCAGGGCAATGACTTTGTCATCCTTAACACTCTTGAACATCCGCTCCCCGAACTGACAGAGGCGTTTATACGTGCCGTAACCGAACGTCGTTACGGCATCGGCTGTGACCAGTTGCTTGTGCTGCTGGAGGAGAGAAAAGCCGATGCCCGAATGCGCATTTTTAACAGCGACGGCTCTGAAGCAGCCAATTGCGGCAATGGTCTGCGCTGCGTCGGTGATCTGCTGATGCAAACGCTGAATAAGGATTCCGTAAACATCGCCCTTGCAAACCGCCTGGTCACTGCCAGACGCACCGGAAGAGGTGTCGCCGTAGAGATGGGAAGTGCCAATATCACGGGTCAGACCGAAGCCCGTGTCGATATTGAGATCGGTAATCCGCACAGTGTATTTTTTGAAGCATTTGAGGCATTTCCTGAGGATCGAAATATCGAGATTGTGACCGGGCAGGTAGCCGATCATGTCTATCTGGATATTATCGAGCGGGGTACAGGTCGTACTCTTGCCTGCGGTTCCGGCGCCTGCGCGGCAACAGCTGCCATCTGGCATGTTGAAGGGCATAGTCGTCCGCAGACCATCGAAATGCCGGGTGGCAAGGTTAGAGTTTCCGGGTCACCGGACAATCTGATACTGGAAGGCACGGTAGAGACCGTGTTTACCGGAGAGATGATATCGGGGCATCTGTTGGCTCCCTAGGCGGGAAATCCGACTGTTGTTGATGCTGTAACTGGCCGCCCGACGGCGAAGGTGGAGAGATCCGTATCCGGCTCTCCTGTGGCAATCCACCGGCTCATCACCTTCGCTGTGATGGGTGCCAGGGCCACGCCATTGCGATAGTGGCCTGAAGCGACCCAAAGACCCGGTATCGATTCCACAGGGCCGAGAAACGGCATGCCGTCCGGAGAGCCGGGCCTGAAGCCCATCCATTGCTGCTCCGCTGTACAATCCTTCAGTCCGGGCGCAATCCTGAGCATCGCCGACATCAACTGCTTGATCACTTCATCCGTATTGCCACGTTCAAAACCGACATATTCCATGCTGGCGCCCACAAGCACGCGCCCATCCGCCCTGGGCACAAAATAGGCATCATCATGCTTCACGATGGCCTTCATCAATCCAGGCTCGCCCTTAAGCAATACAATCTGCCCCTTCACAGGCTCAACGGGCAGATCAAAGCCCATCTGCCGTGCCAGGTCGCCACTCCAGCTGCCACCGGCCAGCAACACCTGATCGGACAGGATCTTGCGGCCATCTGTACACTGCACACCTGAGGCACGACCATCCGCCATCAGCAGTGAGGTCACTTCAGCGTTTTCAATGATGTTGATATCAAGCTCTTCCATCCATCTCCTGACAGCCTTTAACAGACGTGGATTACGCAACTGCCCTACTTCCGGCCAGAGCAGTGATTTACGAACAGCTGGCGCGAGTGTCGGCTCATATTCCAGCGTCTGCACCGAATCCAGTTGCTCCAGCCTCCAGCCGAATCGCTTTGACCAATCAATGGCTGCCTGCCAGTGATCGCTTTTATCATCATCAAAAAAGGGGATCAGCAGCCCGGACTTCATCCATTCGATGGAAATGCCGGTTTTTGCCTCAATCTCCGCCTGAAAATCAGGATAGATAGCCAGGCTTTCATTAATAAGGTGGCTGAATGCATCAGGGTAAAGCCAGGGGTGAATCGGGCAGAGAATGCCGGCGCCAGCCCAGGAAGATTCACGGCCGGTCCGGCCACGCTCAATCACGATCACCTCGACACCAAGCTGCTTCAGATAACAGGCTGTCAAACAGCCGATAACCCCACCACCAATCACTGCCACACGCATCATTCAAACTCCTCATCAGGCCATGGAGGGGCCGCCAACATCCGGCGGATCAGCTGATTTTTCAAGCCAGGGCGAAAGCGCCCTTCCCTCCCGGCAAAATTGCATAAGCAAACAGAAGCAGTTATGCAAATCTAATCACTTGCCGAAGGCACCATCATCCCCATACCATGCCGCCATGCAAGCCCATGCCAGGATAACCCTGTCCACCGATGACGCCTACCGATACTGCATGGGCATTGCGCAACGCCATTATGAAAACTTCCCGACCGCATCGCGCCTGATTAAAAGAGAACTCCGCCCTGCTGTGGCCGCGATCTATGCATTTGCCCGGGCGGCGGATGATATGGCCGATGAGGGAGATGCACCGACCGCCAAACGCCTGAAACAGATTGATGCCTGGGAGAGCCTGCTGGAGCGCTGTACCAAAGAGGAGATCGATCATCCAGTGTTTATGGCGCTCGGTGATGCAATCCGGAGATTCAATCTCCCGGCAGAGGAACTCCACAACCTGCTGATAGCCTTCAGAATGGATGTAAGCATCCACTCCTATGCCACGGTGGATGAGCTGATGTTCTACTGCAGACACTCGGCCAACCCTGTCGGGCGTCTGATGCTGGCCTTGCACGGGGTTTCCGATCCTGAAGCCGAAAGTTACTCCGATGCCATCTGTACGGCCCTTCAACTGACCAATTTCTGGCAAGACCTGAAGATCGACCTTCCAAACGGCCGCTGTTACCTGGCTGAGGAGTGGCTAAAAGATACCGACCTGACCAGCGAACAGATTCTGGCAAATGGTGTGAATTCCGAACAGCTACGCCCGGCCCTGGAACGGGCGCTTGCCGAAACCGAAAGACTCTACCGCGAAGGCTCAAAAATATTGCCATTGCTGCCCTTTCGCCTGCGCCTGCAGATCGCTGCCACACTGCATGGCGGCATGGCCATTCTTCGGGCTACGAGCCGGTTGCATGATCCGGTCAACGTACGGCCTGCATTAACAAAACGTGACTGGTACAGGCTTGCCGGCGATATTCTCATCTCCACGCTACGTCCCGCCAAAGTATTAAAGATGGAGGCCACATGACGCCCAGACAATATTGTGAAGAGAAGACAAGAGGCTCCGGCTCCTCCTTTTTTTATGCCTTTCTGTTTCTTGAAGAGGATCAGCGTCGCGCCATGATGGCGCTCTATGCCTTTTGCCGCGAGGTGGATGATATTGCCGATGAGGTCAGTGAGCAGTCTGTTGCGATGCAGAAGATCGCATTCTGGCGTGAAGAGCTGCATCGGGCATTTCATGACAAACCCCGGCACCCGGTCGGCAGGGAACTGCATTGGGCAAAAGAGCATTTCTCGCTCGATGAGGAGCTGTTTATCGAGATTCTGGATGGTATGCTGATGGATATCAGTGGCAAACCGGTCATCAAGGCATCCGACCTGTCACTCTACTGTTATCGCGTTGCCGGAACGGTCGGTCTTCTGTCGATTGAAATATTCGGCTATCATTCAAGAAAAGCCCGCGATTTTGCCACGTTGCTGGGCGAGGCTCTGCAGTTGACCAATATCCTTCGTGACCTGAAAGCCGATGCGGCGATTGGTCGTATCTACCTGCCACAGGAAGACCGTATCCGCTTCAAGGTTACCGACCAGGATTTTAAGGATGGTAACATGAGCAAGGGCATGACGTCACTGCTTCAATACTATGGAGAGAAGACTGAAGAGGCCTACCGACGAGCACTTGCAGAACTGCCCGCTGAAGACAGGCAATCACTGCGTCCCTCACTGCTGATGGCATCGATCTACCATGCCCAGTTCAGACGCTTGCAGGCGTGTGGATTTGATGCCTGGCATCACTCCGCCCGAATTTCACCACTGCGCAAAATCTGGATCGCATGGCGGGCCTGGCGCCATGAAAAAAGAGCGTTGAAGTCAGCCACTCCGATACCGGTTCGGCTGGCATTCTGATTCAACCGTGTCACGTCCTATTGCCATTATCGGTGGCGGCCTTAGCGGGCTGACATGTGCCATTCGTCTGGCAGAGCAGGGTCGCCAGGTTCACCTGTTTGAAGCCGCACCAACGCTTGGTGGACGCACAAAGTCATTTTATGATGATAAGACAGGCGAATGGGTAGATAACGGGCCTCACCTGCTGATTGGTGCCTACCGGGCAACACAGAGAGTCATGCGTGATGCCGGAGCATCTGCCAACATCACCTGGCAATCCTCCCTGCATCTGCCGCTCCGGGATAAAAAACGGGGCTGTTTTTCACTTCATCCAAGTCCGTGGCTGCCGTTCCCCGTTGCCCTTCTCGCAGCTATTTTTCAGTTGCCTGGCCACAGTGTTAAAAGTGTTCAAAGCATGCTGCGTATCGCCCGAAGCATGAAGCGGCCACTTGCCGAATCCGTTCAGGCATGGATGTCGCAGTTAGACATCTCATCCAGTTTGCAACGCGACCTGATTGAACCCCTGTGCCTGGGCGTAATGAATGAGCCAATGGATACTGCAGATTGCAGAAGTTTTGCCCGCGTTTTGAGCGAAGCCTTTGCCAGTCATGAGAGCGCGCGCCTTGGCTGGTTTAACCGACCCATCTCTCAGGCCCTGATTGCCCCTTTAAAAGATTATCTCGAAACAATTGGCGGTTTGATATTCACCTCGACCACTGTCCGCAATATTGAGCAAAAGAGCGACCATTGCATCCTGCACACCGGTCAAACTCGGAGCGAGCCCTATGCAGCGGCCGTGATTGCATTGCCTGCCTATGCCCGCAACCGCTTATTGGGTATCAGGCAACAGGTCAGAACACAACCGATCACCAATATTCATCTGTGGTTTGAATCGGATGTCACACTCCCCTATCCGGTTGTTGGCAGTATCGGTACATACAGCCAGTGGTTTTTTGATATTTCGTCACAAACCGGGCAAAAAGGGCAATCGCATATCTGTGCCGTGATCAGTGCCGAAACTCCTGCTGACCGAAACCAGGCGCTGGGAAGCGCATGCAGTGAACTGTCAGCACTGTTGCAGATGGAGTTGCCTATGCCTGTGCATAGCAAAATCATCTGTGAACAACGGGCAACCGTGCTGACATGCGGGAACAACAAGGGCTTCAGCAATGGCACGATTTTTGATGCCTCCGAAGCTCCCCTGCCTGGTGACCTGCCGGCCACCATAGAAGCGGCAGTAATACGGGGCGAAGAGGCTGCACATACCCTTTGTTTACAACAAAAATGAAGGGTTATCCACCGTCGGGAACAGCAAGTATGCAAGTAAGTTGTTTCTGATACTTTCTGCATGAAGTACAGGCAAATTATCAGATAACACATTGATATTAAATAGATAATATAACTGCCTATTTTTTAATCAATGACTTGCGGTTATTCATTTTGTCATATTCCTGCAATAAAAAGGGGGACTTATCCACCAAGTTATCCACAGTTTCTGTGGATGTATTTTCTAAGTCTTTATTATACAGGCATTTAGCCCTTGCAAGATGAAATGACAGACGTAGATTGCATTCTATGAGCAGCCCTGATATTCGCCACTATTCACTCGCCGATTCGCTTATCGGACACCTTGACCATGCACTGAACAACATTTTCTGCAAGCAGCCGAGCCAACGCCCCTATCCGGCTGAAGGGGCGGGCGATGACACTGCGCTTTCTGCGGACGAAAAGCAGAAGGCAGCTGGTCTGATGCGCGTCAATCATGCCGGAGAGATGGCTGCACAGGCCCTTTATCATGGCCAGAGTCTGACAGCCCGCGACCCCTCCCTGAAAAAGAAGCTCTATCATGCCTCCGTTGAGGAGAGCGATCACCTGAACTGGTGTCGCCGCAGGCTGGATGAACTGGGCGAACGTCCCTCCATCTTTGATCCGCTCTGGTATGCAGGCTCCTTTGCCATAGGCATTACAGCCGGCATCGCAGGAGACCGCTGGAATCTCGGTTTTCTTGAGGAGACTGAAAAACAGGTGGTTCGTCATCTGGACAGCCATCTGGAGCGTCTTCCTGAAAAAGACGCCAGAAGCCGCACCATTGTCGAGCAGATGAAGATTGATGAGCAGGGGCATGCAGACCTGGCACATGAACTGGGAGCTGCGGAACTTCCGAAACCTGTCAGAGAACTGATGAAACTCACATCAAAGGTACTGACCCGCCTCGCAGAGCGAATTTAGGGATATTCTGAAAAACTGATCTGATCCGTTATCATTTTACTATATCAGGTGTAAGAATTAACCGCATTGTTTACAGAATTTTCCGGATAAGGAGCTTCTGTAATCATGGTGATACACAAGCGTATCAGGTTAATGCCGCTTGATCGCCTTAAAACGGCCAACTCCAGATGTTCATCAACTGCCGTTCGAATACATTTCATTGACTTGTACACATGCATATAATTAGATTCCCCTCAAAAAGTCACAACCCATTGATATATTGAGACAAAGCG
>CAZLJF010000079.1:0-6705 GCA_964559845.1 uncultured Zetaproteobacteria bacterium
TCGCGGACGCTTCCACTGGATGGTAGATGGATGTTTTTGAGGAGGCTCTATTTAAAGAGGGAGATGGATATGAAGAAATTATTGTTTGTTTCAGTTTTGGCCGCCGCATCGTTAACAATGGTAGGTTGTGTGAGTTCTGGGAATAAGGTGCTTAAGGAGGAAACGGCACAAACAGTCGAATCCAAGCTGATAAAAGGCAAATCAACGAAAAGTGACGTTCGAAGCCTTTATGGAGACCCAATGACAACATCCTTTACTGATAGCGGAAATGAAATTTGGAAGTATGAGTTCGTAAATGCCCATTCAAAAGCGACGAACTTTATTCCGGTTGTAAGCATGTTTGCATCGGGCTCCGAAGGAGAGAAAAAAGAGTTGGTAGTGTTCTTTGATCAACGAGGGATAGTAAAAAACTATGCAATGAACACCTCAAAGGTAGATACAGATACCAGCTTGTTTCAATAAAATTCTTTGAAAGAACCATGGCCGTAGCAGTTGTTTAGCTGCTACGGCTTTTTTATTTGGAATATAATGCGATGAGTTTCTACAGTTGTTCCATCACTGTGGATACAGATGTATATAGTTTCGGATGAATTTACAGGCCGCTTGTGATCTGTGTATAGGTGAAACAGAACATGGCAAGAAATGTTCCTTTGTTATTAATGCTTGAATTAAAATGGCTGCGAATGTATAAATCGCGCCCTTTGAAAATACAGGAGTAGGAAAAGTGAAAGCTGAGATTCATCCTGAATACATCGCTGCTAAAGTTACATGCTCATGCGGCAATACATTTGAGACTCGCTCTACCAGGGGCGATATCAACGTGGAAGTCTGTTCTGCATGCCATCCGTTTTATACCGGCAAGCAGAAGATAGTGGATACTGAAGGCCGCGTTGAGCGCTTCTACAAGAAATACGGCAAGCCTGCCAAGGCTGCGTAATTTGAATACCGGAGAATACTGATATGTATGCAGTAATTAAGACTGGCGGCAAGCAGTACCGTGTGCAGAAAGGTGATGTTCTGCGCATTGAGAAGCTCGATGCCGAAGTTGGAAAGAAAGTTACATTTGACAACGTGTTGATGTTTGGCGAAGGCTCGGATATCAAGGTCGGTGCGGATGCTTCCAAGGCGAAAGTTTCTGCTGTTGTCACTGATGAGGGACGTGGCAAGAAGATTGTGATTTTCAAGAAGCGTCGCCGTAAAAACTATCGTCTGACCCAGGGGCATCGTCAGTCCTATACCACGGTTCAGATTGAAAAGATTACCAAGCCACGTGCAGCAGCCAAGAAGGCAACTGCTGAGGCAGGCAAGGAGTAAACGATGGCACATAAAAAAGCAGGCGGTTCTTCCAAGAACGGACGCGACTCCAATTCCAAGCGCCTCGGCGTGAAGAAATATGGCGGCGAAGCTGTGATTGCCGGCAATATCCTTGTTCGTCAGCGCGGCACCAAGATTCGACCGGGTGACAATGTGGGCTGCGGTAAAGACTTTACTCTGTTTGCATTGACTGATGGTAAGGTTGAATATTACAAGCGTGCAGGCCGTACAACGGTACGCATTGCAAGCTGAATCAATCTGAAGACGATCAGAAAGGGTGCTGTTAAGCACCCTTTTTTGTTTATGCCAAGGAATATGGTTAGGCTGAAACCCTATGCGATTTATCGATGAAGTAAAAATTGAAGTCCGGGCAGGCAACGGTGGCCCCGGTTGTTCATCCATGCGGCGTGAGAAATACATTCCCAAGGGTGGCCCGGATGGCGGTGATGGTGGCCGTGGTGGTCATGTCATACTGGTGGCCAGTCACGACAAGAACACTCTGCAGGAGCTCTACCTGCGTAAACGGGTGTTTGCCGAGAATGGCAAGCCGGGCATGGGTAAGCATATGCATGGCCGCAAGGGCAAGGATGTAAGAATATATGTTCCGCTCGGTACCATCGTCAAAGATGAGTATGGTGAAGTGCTGTTTGATCTGACCCGTGATGGTCAGGAGGCATTTCTGGCCCGCGGTGGCCAGGGCGGCCTGGGCAATGCCCATTTTGCCACCAGTACCAACCGTGCTCCACGCTATGCCCAGCCCGGGGAGGAGGGCGAATCCGGCATTCGTTTTCTGGAGCTGAAATCGATGGCGGATGTTGGTCTTGTCGGCCTTCCCAATGCCGGCAAGTCAACGCTGATTTCACGTGTTTCCAATGCGAGGCCGAAGATTGCCGACTATCCGTTTACCACCATTGCGCCTTCACTGGGACAGGTGTTTATGGATGATGGCGATGGCTTTGTCATGGCTGATATTCCGGGGTTGATTGAAGGGGCGCATGAAGGCAAAGGGCTGGGCCATCGTTTTCTGAAGCATATTGAGCGGACACGTGTGCTGCTGCATCTGGTGGATGTGGTGCACCCGGAAGGTATTTCCATTACCGATCAGTTCAACGAAATCGACGCCGAGCTGAAAGGTTATGGTGATACGGTCTATCACAAGACGCGCCTGCTGGTACTGAACAAGATGGATGCCGTTGCTGATAAGGATCGTGAAGCTATCATTGAAGAGGCTTCGACGCTGGGGTTGACCTGGTATACGGTTTCATCAGTGACAGGTGAGGGGATTCAGCAACTGTTACGGGATCTGTATGAGCAGGTTCAGGCTGCGCATGCAGAGGAGATGGCTGAAAAAATGCAGCAGACGCAGCAGGATATCCGGAAGAGGAAGATTGATTCAGGCTCGAACTGATTTGGGACGCGCCCGCAGGGTGATTGTTAAGGTTGGCAGTTCACTTCTGACCGATTCAGAGGTGGGCATCCGCATGCCTGTTGTCGAAAGTATTGCTGCGGAAGTTGCTGCACTGCATCAAAAGGGTATACAGATCTGTATTGTCTCTTCAGGCGCGGTGGCGCTTGGCCGCGTGCAGATGGGCTGGCTGGGGCGCAAACTCTCTGTGCATGAGAAGCAGGCCTGTGCGGCGATGGGGCAGCCATCACTGATGCATGCCTACCGGCAGGCATTTTCAAAGCACGGCCTGCAGGTGGCTCAGTTGCTGTTGACCAAGGATGATTTGAGGCATCGCAGACGTTATCTCAATGCCAGCAATACCAGTGAAACACTCTTCTCCGCTGGGGTTATTCCTGTTGTGAACGAGAATGACACGGTAGTGGTTGAGGAGATCAAGTTTGGTGATAATGATACCCTGGGGGCGCTGGTCAGCCTTGTCGTGGATGCGGATCTGATGCTGATGATGACCGATGTGGACGGTCTTTTTAACGAGAACCCTGCTGATAACCCTGCGGCTGAACGGCTGTCTGTGGTTACAGCCGTCACCGGCGATGTGATGCAGATGGCCGGTGACGTCGGCAGCGCCTTTGGCACCGGCGGCATGGTCAGCAAGCTGAAAGCAGCACGGATTGCCACGCGCGGCGGCGTGGCTGCGGGGATTGTCAATGGGCATCGTGAGCATGTACTGACTGATTTTCTGAATGGAGATGATATCGGCACACTGTTTCTTTGCGGTGAGGACAGGCAGTCCCGGCGGCAGCACTGGATTGTGGATGTCCTGCATCCGGTCGGGAAGATTCATGTTGATGCCGGCGCGGCCAGGGCAGTTGTTGAAGGTGGCGGCAGCCTGCTTCCCATTGGCATGGTGGCTGTTGATGGTATATTTGATAAAGGTGAATGTGTCGAGCTTGAGGGGCCGGATGGCGTCTTTGCCAGAGGGTTGTGTAATTATAACGCCGATGAGATGCGCAGGCTGGTTGGCATCAGTAGTGAGAAGATCGAAGAGACGCTGGGCTATGTCGATTTCACTTCGGTGATTCATCGGGATAACCTGGTTCTGCTGAAGCCGGAGCATGAATGCCTTTAAGGCATATTAATCGAATTTGTGATAGTGGAGAGAAAGAGATGGGCGGTGATGCGAAACAGATCATGATCACATTGGGACAGCAGGCAAAAGATGCGGCAAAAATGATGCGCATGGTCGATACGAGGGCCAAAAACAGGGCGCTGCAACTGGCGGCAGCAATCCTGCGCCGTGAAACCGCAGAGATTCTGGCGGCCAATGCACTGGATATGAAGGCGGCGGATGAAAATGGTCTGGATGCAGCCCTGAAAGATCGCCTTGCCCTGAATGCGGACCGGATCGATGCGATGGCTGAGGGGCTGGAGCAGGTTGCAGCACTGCCTGACCCTGTGGGGGCCATCAGTGACCTTGTTTACCGTCCCTCCGGTATTCAGGTGGGGCATATGCGCGTGCCTTTGGGTGTCATCGGTATCATCTACGAGTCGCGTCCAAACGTGACAGCGGATGCGGCGGCGCTCTGTCTTAAATCCGGAAATGCGGCGATTTTGCGCGGGGGTTCGGAAGCGATTCACTCCAACCGTGCCGTTGCGGCCTGCCTGCGACGGGCACTGGTGGATGCGGGACTGCCACAGGATGCCGTACAGCTGATTGATTCCACCGACCGGGCGCTGGTTGGTGCCCTGCTTAAGTCCGAAGCATATGTGGATGTGATTATTCCGCGTGGCGGGCGTTCACTGATCGAGCGTGTGGCGGCGGAGTCACGGGTGCCTGTGATTAAACATCTGGATGGTATCTGCCATGTCTATATTGATGAAAATGCGGATCGTGAAATGGCGCTGAATATTGCAGTCAATGCAAAAACACACCGTTACGGCGTCTGCAATGCGATGGAAACGCTGCTGATTCATCAGGCTGCAACTGACTGTGTCGGCACCATTGTGAAGGCGATGCTGGAGAGGGGGGTGGAGATTCGCGGCTGTGAAAAAACCATCGCAGCGGCCGGCAACCTGGATATCAGGGTCGCCTCTGATGAGGACTGGGCAACCGAATATCTTTCGGCTGTTCTTTCTGTTCGGATTGTCGAGGATATCGAGCAGGCGATGGATCATATCGCCCGGTACGGTTCCGGCCATACCGAAACCATTGTCACGAAGGATTACGATGCCGGCCAGCGTTTTCTGCGCGAGGTGGACTCCGCATCGGTGATGTGGAATGCCAGCACCCGTTTTGCCGACGGCTTTGAATATGGCCTGGGGGCAGAGATTGGCATTTCGACTGATCGCCTGCATGTACGGGGGCCTGTTGGCCTTGAGGGGTTGACCACACAGAAATGGATTGTCCTGGGTCATGGCGAAATCCGGACTTGAGCGGATCTGCAAGCCGTCCCTTCATGGCTTCGGGTAAACCGCTAATCGGGCTTTTTGGCGGCAGTTTTGACCCGCCGCACCTTGGTCATGAAGCGCTGGTCAGGGCAGCTCTGGATCAACTGAATCTCGATGAGGTCTGGGTGATTCCGGCCGGTGTGCCGGTGCATCGTAGCCTGTCCGGCCATGCCAGCGCCGAACTCCGTATGGCATGGGTAAAAGCGATCTTTGCAGATTGCCCCAATATCCGGGTGAAGGGGTGGGAGGCGAGTCGGTCCGAGCCTGTTGCCGCGATTCACACCATCAGGCAGTTCCGGGATGTTTATCCTGATACTGTCCCGGTATGGTTATGCGGTGCCGATTCATTCGCCACCATGGCGCAGTGGGTTGATTATCCGCAACATCAGAGATGGTGTAATATTGCCGTATTTTCCCGGGCCGGAGAGCCGGCCGTGGAAGAGTCGCTGAGCTGGAGGCCCCTGAGCCGCAAGCAGTGGCTTGATGATCAGGGTGTCGGGCCAGGTCATCTCATTCGGGTTGATGTCAATCTGCCGGATCTGTCGGCAACCGAAGTGCGCAATATGGCTTTGCAGGGCAGGAGTTTACAGGGTCTGGTGAATAGCCGGATATGCAGAGAAGTTGAGTCCCGGTATAAACCGGGAACAGGAGAGTGAATTGAGTGAGATGATGGCAGGGAATGAGAAGCTGGAAGCATTAACGCAGTCAGTCATTGATGCAGTGGAGGAGAAGAAGGCACAGGATGTGCTGGTGCTGGATGTACGTGGGCAATGCACATTTACAGACCGCTTTGTTCTGGCGACGGGCCGGACAGACAGGCAGTTGAAGGCGATTGCACAATCTGTGGCGGAAGCCGCCCATCAGCATGGCCTGACCGTTACGATTGAGGGGCTGGAAGCGATGGAGTGGTTGCTGATTGACCTTGGTGATGTGGTTGTACATCTGTTTTTGCCCGATGTGCGCGAGGCGTTCCAGTTTGAGCGTCTCTGGGCGAGGCCTGAGGAGGAGACAAAGCAGGGGTGAAGTTGCGCCTGATTGTGGTCGGGCGGGGTGCGCCCGAGTTGAGCCTGTTTGAAACGCAGTTTTTAAAGCGCCTGAAAGGGCAGTGTTCTCTTGAAATTGTTGAGCTTCCGGAAGGGAAGGGGAAACAGCTTTCGCAGCGTAAACAGGAAGAGGAGAGGCAGATTCTTAAACATGTATCATCCTCCTTTATCCTCTTTGACGAGCGTGGAAAAAGCATGACCAGCATGCAGTGGGCAGACTATTTGCAGCGGCTGCATGGTGGCACTTCGCTGGATTTTGTTATTGGCGGTGCAGCCGGCGTGTCGGATGGCGTGCGTCAGCAGGCCACGGCCTGCTGGAGTCTCTCTGCGCTAACATTTCCGCATAAGCTGGCCCGGGCAGTGGTGCTTGAGCAGCTCTATCGTGCCTTTACCATTATTCAGGGACACCCCTACCACAGGGAGTAGTGATGATGCGTCTGTTTCTTTTTACTCTGCTGCTTCTCTGTTGCGCACCATCTGAACTGCAGGCTGCTC
>CAZLJF010000080.1:0-6700 GCA_964559845.1 uncultured Zetaproteobacteria bacterium
TGAATACTACGAACAAAATATCAGGCGTGTTGCACTTCGATCTTGAAACCGCCGATGAAAAACATGGCCATGAGGGTGAGGCATACTCCGAAGCGACCGTGCGTATCACGGTAGGCAACAAGTCCGCACACACGGCATCACTCGGCAACGGCCCGATCAACGCGATGGATAGCGCCCTGCGCAGGGCACTGCTTGATTTTTATCCCAATCTGTCAGATTTGCGTCTGACGGACTTTAAAGTACGTGTACTGACCACCAAAGAGGCGACACGTGCCGGCGTGCGTGTGCTGATCGAATCCACCGATGGCAGACGAAAATGGAGCACCGTTGGCGTATCTACCAATATGATTGATGCCAGTTATCAGGCACTGGTCGATTCTATTGAATACAAGCTGCTACTGGATAAAACGCCCTTTCCCGAGACATCTGGTCTATAATAAAATTATGGATGAATTAAAGAGCAAAAAATGTGTCCCCTGCCGTGGCGGTATTCCACCGCTAACAGCGGATGAGGCGCATGCCCTCATGGGCCAGGTCAATGGCTGGGAACTGATCGAGTCAGCCAGCAAAATCCGCCGTACGTTTACATTCGGCAATTTTATGCAGGCGCAGGTGTTTGCAGTGAACGTCGGCAACCTTGCCGAGTCGGAAGGGCATCATCCGGACATCAGCTACGGCTGGGGTTACTGTACCGTACTCTTCTACACCCACAAGATTGGTGGCCTGCATAAGAACGACTTCATCATGGCTGCTAAAGTCAACTCCATCTAGTCTGGCATAACAGCTATCAGGCATCATTTTTCCGTCAATGCCCCTTATTAATAAGGCTCTGGCCCGACAGGCGTATTAGAAACAGTCGCGTTGTTTACAGTTTTTTGTGTGTCATAGAGATACCCGTAGAAGCAAAGATTTCACAATGGTTGGGAAATGAAAAAGCCCCCTGCTTTCGCAGAGGGCTTTGATGTGTCGGAGCATTCTTAGCTTACTCCATATTCCTGTTACCCCTGATTGCTTTCAAATTCCTGCATATATGCAACCAGCGCATCCACGCCCTCTTCCGGCATGGCATTATAAATGCTGGCGCGCATACCGCCAACGGAGCGATGTCCTTTCAGCGTGATCAGGCCTCGCTCTGCCGCACCGGCAAGGAAATCGGCATCCAGTTCGGGATCAGCCAGTGTAAACGGTACATTCATCCAGGAACGTGCATTCTTGGCAACGGGGTTGGCATAAAAATCGCTGTCATCAATGGCTGCATAGAGTTTATCGGCCTTCCGTTTGTTCACTGCCGCAATCGCTTCAAGTCCACCCCGCTCCTTGATCCATTCAAACACCAGCCCGGCCATATACCAACTGTAGGTCGGCGGTGTGTTGTACATCGAACCATTATCCGCATGGGTTTTGTAGTTGAACATGGCTGGCGTGGTTTCCGCAGCCTTGCCCAGCAAATCCTCACGGATAATAACAATGGTCAGCCCCGCAGGGCCAATGTTTTTCTGGGCGCCGGCATAGATCATGCCGAATCGGGAAACATCGATCGGACGCGACAGAATGGTTGAAGACATGTCCGCCACAAGGGGAACATCGCCCGTGTCCGGAATATAGTCAAACTCAACACCGCCAATGGTTTCGTTAGGCGTGTAATGCACATAGGCAGCATCAGAATTCAGATTCAGCTCCGCCTGCGTTGGTACAGTCGTAAAACCATTATCGGCTGTATCGGCAACAATATTTACAGTGCAGTAGCGTTTCGCCTCAGCAATCGCTTTTTTGGACCACATGCCGGTATTCAGATAATCGGCACTATCCTTATCGCCCAGAAGATTGA
Organism: uncultured Zetaproteobacteria bacterium; assembly: GCA_964559845.1. Classification (GTDB taxonomy): domain Bacteria; phylum Pseudomonadota; class Zetaproteobacteria; order Mariprofundales; family Mariprofundaceae; genus WSZY01. The sequence goes on from CAZLJF010000080.1 coordinate 1,829, forward strand.
GCGGAACCATGGCAAACTGGGACGAGGCACCCCCTTGCAAAAAGAGCACCCTGTAATGATCAGGAATGCCCATCACTTCACGCAGACCTTGCTCTGCCTTTGTTGCAATAGACATGTATTCCTTGCCGCGATGACTCATTTCCATGACCGACATGCCCGAACCGTTCCACTCCGGCATCTCCTGCTGCGCGCGCTCGATCACAGCTGTCGGCAACATCGCCGGCCCTGCACTGAAATTAAACTTTCTCGCCATGGTTAGTATCCTTTTTTCAGGTGAATTACGAGGGAAACACTTTCCGTTTCCCTCCGGGTTTCTCAAGGCGTGGAAGATAGCCATTCAATGATGATTTCTCAATGAACTAGTGTGTTCCCATCCCCCCCGGATTGTGATCGTAGATAAGTAGCCCCTTTCGCATTCTGATCCTCATCTCTTTATCTGAAAAATAGAAAGCCTTCATCACTCCCCAAATTTATCAAGCAATATAACATTGGCCGGAATCAGTACTTTGAAACATGGGATATCTCCCTTGCCATGCCGTAGCATAGCCACAAAAAAATAGGGATGCATCCCATAAATATGGGAAGCAAAAAGATGAAATGATGTGTTCACATACGCAAGGAGACGTCAGGCTAGGCATTCTGCCAGCAAGCGATCCATCATCCTTTCAGCCTGCATGGCATAGCCTCCGCCAAACAGGTTGGCATGATTAAGAATATGGTAAAGATTATAGAGCGTCCTGCGCACAGGATAGCCTTCATCCAGTGGCCATGCCTCTTCGTAAGCCTCGTAAAAACTGCTTGAAAAGCCACCAAACAGCTCTGTCATAGCCAGATCGGCTTCACGATCACCATAATAGACTGCCGGATCAAAAATGACCGGGTTCCCCGCATGATCCGTGCCCTGATTGCCGCCCCATAGATCACCGTGCAGCAGTGACGGAACAGGTTTATAGCTACTAAAAAAGGCATCCATATCTGCCATAAGGTGCTCGCCCTTGGTTTGCAGCGAGCCTGTGAGTCCATTTTCGGCAGCAAGATGCAGTTGCAACCCGAGGCGATGCTTGCGGTAAAACTCCACCCAGTCGTTTTCCTGATCGTTCACCTGAGGAGTGGAGCCAATGGTATTATCCCGATGCCAGCCAAAGCGGTCGGAAGTATGGTGGTGAAGTTCGGCAAATTGCCGGCCAAAAACCGCTTCTGTCTGCTCACTGCCCTGCCCAAACGATATGTATTCGCTGACAAGCCATGCATACCCCTGCCCCGCTCCGCAACAGAGCGGTTCCGGTACACGGATCGCATTGGCATTACGCAACGCCTGCAAGCCCTCGGCCTCAGCCTCGAACATCGATCGCAGGGATTCACGGTTCAGCTTGACGAAGAGCCTGTCGCCCTCCCTTGTTTCAAGCCGATAGGCTGAATTGATGCTACCGCCTGATAAAGCCTGTTTCGCTACAATTTGCGTACCGCTGCCGAGCAGTGCCACCAGCGAATCTGAAATCTGTTCCCAAATCCCCTCAGGAGTGTTTTGGAAGAACATGACGCTTCCGCCACCTCTTGAGTACCATATGCCGCCAGACGATCTGAATGCCAAAATACCCAAATAGAGCAGAAACGGCTCCGATTGCAAAACAACCAAGCAAAAACGGCTCCCAGACAAGACTCATCTCATGTGCCAGCCAGGTAAACGACAGCTCCATCTCAAAGTGTTCAAGCTCCCGGCCAAGCAGCAGTGCTCCAAACTTGTAGGCACCATAAAACATGGGTGCCATCGTGACAGGATTGGTAAGCCAGACCAGTACCACAGAGAGCGGCAGGTTGGCATGAAAAAGAATGGCGCCACCTGCTGCCAGCACCATCTGGAACGGAACCGGAACCCAGGCAAAGAAAAGCCCGACTGCGAATGCCTTGGCCACCGAATGGCGGTTCAAATGCCACAGTGCAGGATCATGTAACAGTTTACCAAAGCACTGTAAATGCTTGTGATTACGAATCCTTCTATGATCCGGCATAAGTTTTTTCAGCAGGCGCCTCGGCATACTTCCGGTTTACTCCATACGCGGGAAAACAGGCTCAGGCTTGCGGCATTGATGCCCTGCCTGCAGATATCCCCAGCCACCCAGATCATGGAACATCAGTTCAGAGGCATTCACATCGGCCGACATGATCTGCGAGAGCATCGCTTCCGCCTTTACCGGCATGAATGGCGTCAGTTGCAATGCCACCAGGCGCAATGTTTCCACCAGATGATAAAGCACAGTATTCAGGCGCGCCTCATTGCCCTCCCTGGCCAGAGTCCACGGCGTATTCTCTTCCACATAGCGGTTACCATGGCGAACAACTGCAGAGATCCGCTCCAGGGCAAGATGAAATGCCTGACGGTTTATCAGTTCATCAACGTCGCGCTGCATCCCTTCCACATCGGCGATCAACGCCCTGTCACACGCCTCTTCATCACCCTGTTCGCCAAGCAGACCGCCATTGTATTTGTTCAGCATCGCCAGACTGCGATTCAGCAGATTGCCGATATCATTGGCCAGATCACTATTGTAACGCTGTTTCAGCGCATCAAAGGAGAAATCACCATCCTGTCCGAACGGCACTTCCCGCAGCAGGAAATAGCGGATGACATCGGCATCATAGTCAGCCAGAAGATCGGCCGGACGCAGTGCATTACCAAGCGATTTGCTCATCTTCTCACCTTCAACCGTCCACCAGCCGTGGGCAAAAATACGTTTTGGCAGCGGCAGCTCGGCCGCCATCAGCATGGCGGGCCAGTAGATAGCATGAAAACGCAGAATATCCTTGCCTATGAGATGTACATCAGCAGGCCAGTGCCTGGGAGCCTCATGTTCGGGAAAGCCCAGTGCACTCAGATAGTTAGTCAGCGCATCAATCCAGACATAGACCACATGCTTCTCATCGCCCGGCACCGGCACTCCCCATGAGAATGTCGTTCGCGATACAGAGAGGTCATTCAGACCCGACTCAATAAAGCGCAGCACCTCATTCCGGCGCGATTCCGGCGCAATAAAATCCGGATTGGCCTTGATATGCTCAATCAGACGATCCTGAAAGGCACTCAGACGGAAGAAGTAGGACTCCTCCTGCACCTTCTCCACACTGCGCCTGCAGTCAGGGCACGTTCTGGACTCCCAGCACTCCGCATCTTTGATCTGTGTCTCGGTCCAGTAGGCTTCACACGGCACACAGTACCAGTCCTCATAAAAGCCTTTATAGATCGCACCGGCATTTTCAAGCCTGCGCCACATTGCCTGCACGCCCTTTTTATGGCGCTCGGAGCTGGTGCGGATGAAATCATCATTGCTGATTTCAAGCTGTGGCCAGAGGCTCTTGTAACGTTCGACAACCGAGTCGGCCAGTTCAATGGGCGCAATGCCACGCGCCTCGGCTGCCTGCTGCACCTTCTGTCCATGCTCATCCACGCCGGTAAGAAAAAAGGTATCGAAGCTCGACATGCGCTGATGTCGCGCCAGTACATCGGCAGCAATGGTGGTATAGATATGGCCCAGATGCGGCTCATCATTCACATAGTAGATTGGTGTTGTTACATAATAAGGCTGCTGCATGAACGGCAAATTCCTCTTGCTGGATTTTGCGCCATCCTAGCGCCCTCCCCATCGAAAAACACGCTTCAATACCGGGGGCCCGCTTGCTCGAAAAGTTTATATGAGTGCGAACAATCTACTCCACGTTGATACGAATTGTTCTGCACATCGTCTCACCGCAAGAGATGCGAATACCATTGGCAAATCCAGGTCAGCGATCTGGTTGTTCCAAATAAACAACGAGCAACGTTGTTGCCTGTTTACAATTTTGAAATGCGATTCAGTTCGATTCTGCTGCCAACATCTCAGAAATCAAGGTCATCAACAGATTTTTTCTCCTGTTTGCCATGCATCAGCGCCATAGCCTTGACCTCTTCCATGGTCAACACCTCTTTAATCCGGAAAACAGAGTAATTATAACCATGAATCTGAACAGGATAGATACGGCAGATGTCATTATCAGCTGATCCGCCGCAATCCCCATTGCTGTACCTGCAATGTGTAACACGCTGCTCTATCAGATGTATAGCCCTTATGGAGGGACGCTTTTTTATTATTTCCGGCTCCGCAGGATACTGCCCATCCATCGAAGTATGAGATGCAATAGACGAGCTAAAATTATTTTTCATATAAGCATCTTGGGAGTAAGGTTTTGCATCAACAAACGGGGTGAGGAATCAATGGCAACTGAAAATAACAATAATTTTGAAGCAAGCCTGTTCAAAACGGCAGATAAACTGAGAAAGAACATTGATGCGGCGGAGTACAAGAATGTTGTACTGGGTCTCATCTTTCTCAAATACATTTCCGATTCATTTCAGGAGCTGTATGAGCGACTGGAGGCGGATGAATATTCCGACCCTGAAGACAGGGATGAATACATCGCTGAAAACTGCTTCTTTGTACCTGAAGAAGCCCGTTGGAAATCCCTGCAAGCCAAAGCCAAATTGCCCGAGATTGGTATCGCCATTGATGCGGCGATGGAAGCCATTGAGAAAGAGAATGCCGAGCTGAAGCATGTACTGCCCAAAGTGTATGCCAAGCCGAATCTGGACAAGGCCTCGCTCGGCCAGCTTATTGATGTCATTTCTGATATTGAGCTGAAAGCACAGGGCGAAAGCTCCAAAGACCTGCTCGGTCGGGTGTATGAGTATTTCCTGGGCGAGTTCGCCAGTGCCGAGGGTAAAAAAGGCGGCCAGTTCTATACGCCGAAATCCATCGTGAAGCTGATGGTGGAGATGATTGAGCCATACAAAGGCAGAGTCTATGACCCCGCTTGCGGCAGTGGCGGCATGTTTGTCATGAG
>CAZLJF010000081.1:0-6660 GCA_964559845.1 uncultured Zetaproteobacteria bacterium
CGCTTGGACTCTACGCATGCTATCATGATGTGGGGTAAGTCCGACAGACTGCTAGAAAAAGGCTCTGCCCCTTATTTTACATTCAATACGGTTTTTTCTCATGTTGAGCAATTTCCGCCGCGAACGCTTGTAGTTCCGAAAGACTGTCCGTAGTCGGTAGAGGAAAGTCTTCACAGGGTGCGCCCTGCTTCATTAGGTACACGAGCGACTCACACGACCGGCGCGGCCAACGCGCAAGTCGGGACTGCTCGAACGTACTCGTGACGCGGTAATGGTGTGTTGGCGCAAAGGTTGACCACTTATTGTGCAAGGACGACGGCTGAGCGATATCGATGATCTCGATATGCTCGAAGGTTCTGTTAGTCCGACCAGTCCATGCTGACCGTAGTAACTCCACTGCATCCTTGTCCGAAGTGGGGGCACCATAGCCAAAAATCGTTAGGGTGAAGGCATCTCTGAACAAGATTTGGGCTGCGTGCCAATTTCGTTGGATATAAGGATTACTGGAATAGTCCTTCTGTTCAATTGGGTAGAGCAGAGGCACATCAGCCAATGGTTGAAAACACTCAGGGCATTCTCCCTTCCGTGCACCCCACTTATCGTGCTCAACACATGCTCCGATCCGGACATTGCCATGAAGGAAGAAAATTTCCGGAAGCGGAACTACCCCACGATTGCGTTGATATGCATCAAAAAGGAAAGGATCCCAGTTGAACGTAAACACTGCGTCGGCCGGTCTCAGTGAGACCAAGAGACGATCATAGATAGTTGCGTGGTTGGGAAGCGACAGAGCAGTGAAATAACTGTCTATGCGCCGTTCTATCTCCTGTTTTTTATACACGGAACTAGGGTCCGAGGCCAACCGGCCATAGACGGCTTCGAAGTTCCTATCTTTAATATCCTCTGCACCGGTTTCCATTAACCGCTTCAGCCCGACGACGTCGATGAGATCATCCATGACTGGCAGCGACTTGCCAGCCGCATCACCTTTCGGGAATGCGGCTCGGCTAGCTCCGGCACCCAGTAATACAATATGGGGGTGGTGCACGTCACCCGGATTTTCGATCAGTTCTTGTCTCGTCTTGATCATTACCGGCGTTTTAAGTTGTGGTTAAGTCAGGTTATTTGCATTCAAGAGGGCGAAGCTCTTTGGCCAGCTTATCCAGCACGCCATTGATGAAGCCGCGTGCCGATTCATCGGCATAGGCTCGGGTTAGCTCCAGCGCTTCATTGATGATGACACGGTAGGGGATCTCCAGCCGATTTTTCATCTCCCATGTAGCCAGGCGCAGAACATTCAGTTCGACACTGGCAACGCTTTTCAGACTGCGGCGTACGGCTGGTCTGATCAGTTCATCCAGTTCATCCTTCTGTTCTGTGACACCATAAACAAGTTCACGCAGGTAATGTTCATCCTGGCCGCCGCGCTCCTCTTCCTGAATGCGGCTGGAGAGCAGGTGAGGCAGGTCGGCATTGTCATTGCCGCCACTATGCCATGCATAGAGCGTTTCAATGGCTGATTCACGGGCCTGGTGACGATTTGGCCCTTTCACCTTCTGTTTTTTATTCAAAATAACTTCTCCAGTTTCTTTACAGTTCCCTAAGTAGCGTAGCGATCTCAACGGCAGTCAACGCCGCTTCGGCACCCTTGTGACCATGTTCGCCGCCAACCCGGTCCAGTGCCTGTTCCAGCGTATCGACAGTGAGAATACCATTGGCGATGGCAATGGTTCCCCGTTCGGCTATAGCGCCGATACTGTCCATGGCAACACGGCAGACATGATCAAAATGGGCAGTGCCGCCCTTGATGATACAGCCCAGGCAGACCAGCGCATCGTAATTGCCGGAATCTGCCATGTTTGCAGCAATGGTAGGGATCTCCAGGGCGCCGGGTACATGCACAATCTTCAGGTCGGCATCACTGCTGCCATGCGCTTTCAGGGCAGCGACAGCACCGTCACGAAGGGCTGTGGTGATATTTTCGTTAAAGCGGCTGACGATAATGCCAATCTTCATGCCAGTTGCGTCAACCTGACCGGAGAGATGTGGTGCATCCAGGCTCATTCGCTATCTCCTTTGACATTCAGCATATGCCCCATCTTGTCCCGTTTGGTTTGCAAATAGGTAATGTTCTCTTCATGCGGACTGGTTTGCAACTGGACGCGCTCCACCACCTCAAGACCATAACCATCCAGGGCAATGATCTTTTTGGGGTTGTTGGTCAGCAGCTTCAGTCTTCTTAAACCAAGGTCACGCAAGATCTGTGCGCCGATACCGTAGTCTCTCAGGTCTGCCTTGAAGCCAAGTTTTTTGTTGGCTTCAACCGTATCATGTCCTGCATCCTGCAACTCATAGGCGCGTAGCTTGTTCAGCAGGCCGATGCCACGCCCCTCCTGCCGCAGATAGAGGATGACACCTTCACCGGCCTCGGCAACCTGACGCATGGCAGCGTGCAGCTGGGAGCCGCAGTCACAGCGGCGGGACGTAAATACATCACCGGTCAGGCACTCGGAGTGCACACGCACCAGACAGGGGCGTTCCGGATTCGGATTGCCCATCACCAGCGCAACATGTTCGGCCTGATCGACAGCATTGGTGTAGCCAACCATGCGGAAGTTACCAAATTCAGTCGGCATGCGCACTTCAACTTCACGCTTGACCAGTGAATCGTGTTTTAGCCGGTAGCTGATAACATCCGCAATACTGCCTACCTTCAAGCCATGTTTTTTTGCGAAGGATTTCAGTTCCGGCATACGTGCCATGGAACCATCCTCATTCATGATTTCACAGATGACGCCTGCCGGTTTCAGTCCCGCCATACGCGCCAGGTCAATACTGGCCTCGGTATGGCCGGCACGGACCAGTAAACCGCCGTCGCGTCCGACGAGCGGGAAGACATGTCCCGGCGTATGGATATCCGATGGCGTGGCAGCGTCATCAATGGCCGCGCGGATGGTATGGGCACGATCATAGGCGGAAATACCGGTGGTAACACCTTCGGCTGCCTCAATTGATACAGTGAAATTTGTCTTGAATTTAGAATTGGTGTTGGAGACCATCAACGGAAGATTGAGCTGGTCTGTCTGTTCCCGGGTCAGGGCAAGGCAGATCAGCCCACGGCCATGTGTTGCCATAAAGTTGATCGCTTCCGGTGTGACCCATTCGGCAGCCATGACAAGGTCACCCTCATTTTCACGATCTTCATCATCGGCCAGGATAATCATGCGTCCGGCGCGCAACTCTTCAATCAGCTCTTCACAACTGGCTAGGCTCATGCATTCTCCTGCGGGCTTCTGTTCTGAAAACTCATAATGCGTTCGACATAGCGGCCAAGCATATCGCTTTCGAAATTGGTGCTGCTTCCTGCGGTCAGCTTGCCCAGGTTGGTATGGGACAATGTATGGGGAATCAGGTTGACGGTAAAGCAGCAACCATCTACCTCGTTGACTGTCAGGCTGACGCCGTTGATGGCAACGGAGCCTTTCCTGACCACATACCTGGCAAGTTCTACCGGTACAGCGAAACGGATGATCCGGTGCTCGCCGACATTTGTGATCTCCTCAACACGTGCAATACCGTCCACATGTCCGGTCACAATATGTCCGCCCAGCGGGTCGCCCACGCGCAGGGCAGGCTCCAGATTGACGCGATCACCTTCTTCAAGAGCGGAATGATGCGTCAGCTTCAGGGTTTCCCGGGATAGTGTCGCCGAGAAGACGCCCGCTGCCGGAAACTCCGTGATGGTCAGACAGCAGCCATCGACGGCAACAGAATCGCCAAGCGCCCACTTGCCTGTATCAAGTGCAGTGGAAAACTGCATATGCGTCTGCTCAGGTTCCTGCTTAATGGCAATCACCTGGCCCACATCCATAATAATACCTGTAAACATTTCGCGAACTATACCAAGAGTGATTCGCCAATTCACTGAAAGCTTTTATACGGCTATGATCGTGCCATGTTTGGCTACATCCGCGTCTGAAGGATGACAGCATCTCCGTTGGTGATTTTCCCGTTCTGTCGGCTGCTTTTGATGAACGATGCCAGCTATCCCTGGTTCATTCTTGTGCCCCGCAGGGAAGGGGTTCGGGAGATCTTTGAGCTTGGCGAAGATGAGCAGCGGCAGTTGCTCCGGGAGTCATCCACGCTTTCACGTCATATTGCCGAATATTTCAGGGCGGACAAAATGAATGTGGCTGCGCCGTGGATATGGTACCGCAACTGCATATCCACCATATTGCCCGCTTCACAGATGATCCCGCCTGGCCTGCGCCTGTATGGGGCAGGCTCCTGCCAAAGCACACTTTTCAGGAGAGGCGGTTTCAATGCTCGATTCATTTTATCATGCACTGGTGAGCGAATGTCTGTTTGAGAGAGTGGACTAACACTAATTTCGATGGTGGCGATCGACCATTAAAAAGGGCGCTGCCGAAGCAGCGCCCTGAATCTCTCCACCCGGAACAGGAGGAGCAGTAAAGCTACCAATAAATCAGGCGCCCATATCCTCTTCAGGATTGGCACTGATCTGGTGAATGGCCAGATCGGCACCCCTGTATTCATCCTCTTCGGAGAGGCGAATGCCCAACATGGATTTGATAATGCCATAGACGACAAAGCCACCGGTAATGGCAATGGCGACACCTGCCAGCGTGCCGACCAGTTGCGCCATAAAGGTCACGCCACCGGCACCACCCATGGATGCACTGCCGAAGATGCCTGCAGCAATACCGCCCCATGCACCGCATACGCCGTGCAACGGAATGACACCGAGTACATCATCAATCTTCAACCTGTTTTGGAGCACCTGGAATCCATAAACAAAAACGGCGCCGGCCGCTGCGCCAATGGCCAATGCGCCAACCGGATGCACAATGTCTGAACCTGCGCAGATAGCGACAAGACCTGCCAGTGCGCCGTTATGTACAAAGCCCGGGTCATTTTTACCGGCAACAAGGGCTGCCAGCAGACCGCCGACCATGGCCAGCAGGGAGTTGATGGCGACAAGCCCGGAAGCGCCTTCTGCATTGCCTGCACTCATAACATTAAAGCCGAACCAGCCGACACAGAGGATCCATGACCCGAGCGCCAGAAAGGGGATATTGGATGGAAGAATCGCATTGACACGTCCATCTTCTGTATAGCGTCCTTTGCGCGCGCCAAGCACCACGACAGCACCGAGTGCCAGAAAGCCACCCATGCCATGCACGACTACAGAGCCGGCAAAGTCATGAAATTCAGCACCGAATGAAGCATTCAGCCACGCCTGGAAGCCGTAGTTGCCTGCCCAGATCATGCCCTCAAAGAAGGGGTAGATCAGTGCAACAATCAGCACCGTTGCCAGCGCATTGGGCCAGAAGGCTACGCGCTCGGTGATGCCGCCGGAAATGATCGCCGGAATGGCTGCTGCAAAGGTCAGTAAAAAGAAAAAGTGGACCATCTCATAGCCATTGGATGCGCCACCGATATTGTTCAGCTCGGATACCGGTGCGAAAAACGTGATGCCGTAAGCCACGGCAAAACCGATAAAGAAGTAGGCAACGGTTGAAAAGCCGAAATCGGTAATCACACGCACCAGTGCATTGACCTGATTCTTCTTGCGAACCGTGCCCACCTCTAGAAAGGCAAAGCCTGCATGCATCGCCAGCACCATGGCGGCACCCATGGTCAGAAAGAAAACATCAAAACCTGCAGTATTCATTTTATATCTATCCTTTTCAGTAAAATCTTTATCAAGACAGCGCTTCTTCGTTTTCCTCGCCTGTACGAATGCGAACGACGCGCTCGACAGCGGTTACGAAGATCTTGCCGTCGCCGATCTTGCCGGTATTGGCCGCATTGCGGATGGCATCAATGGCGGCATCGACCTGTTCTGAAGGGACAACAACGGAGATTTCAGTTTTCGGAATGAAGTCCACGTTATACTCGGCACCACGATAGAGTTCGGTGTGACCCTTCTGGCGGCCATGGCCGCGTACTTCAACGACGGTCATGCCGGTAATACCAATCTCTAATAGTGCATCTTTTACATCATCAAGCTTAAATGGCTTGATCACTGCGGTTACTTTTTTCATCAGTTCCTCCTCTCTGAGTGTGTTTTTTTGATGTTCGCAAGTCGTTTGCGAGCATACTCAATATCGACCTAAGTCGAAACCACAAAATGGGAGGCAAGTTGTTCCTGCCTCCCATTTCATCACTACGGGAGGTGTAAGACTGTATGGATGGGTGTTTTACACCGCCCGTATTCATAAACCCATTATCTAGTTCTTGGTGAATTCCGGATATGCCTCCAGACCACACTCACCAACATCCAGCCCTTCAAACTCCTCTTCCTCGGAGACGCGGATGCCGAACAGTGACTTCACAACAAGCCAGACCGCGAAGCTGGTTGCAAATACCCATGCGAAGATCACACCAATACCCAGCAGTTGTGCCGACAAGGTCGCGTCAGGATTGGAGAGACATACCGCCAGTAGCCCCCAGATGCCGACAATACCATGCACGGAGATGGCGCCCACCGGATCATCGATTTTGAATTTGCGATCCATGAACACGATGGAGACGACAACGAGCACACCACCAATCACACCAATCAGCGTGGCAAGTTCAGGTGATGGCGTCAGAGGTTCGGCGGTAATAGCTACCAGACCAGCCAGCGCACCATTC
>CAZLJF010000082.1:0-6504 GCA_964559845.1 uncultured Zetaproteobacteria bacterium
GGAATTGGAGAGACCAGAATGAGTGAAACGATGAGGAATATCTTATTAGCCACCATGGCAGCATTTTCTCTCGCCGCCTGTGGAGGCGGTGGAGCGCCGGCCGCAACCGGAGGTACCGCAGCTCTCAAGTGCCCCAGCCCGCCGGCCAAGCTGACGGGCGTGCAGACCGGTACGATGCAGGTTGCGGTGCTCTACAAGTCCTATGACGGTGTGCAGTCCACCGGAGCCGAGGGCGTCTATGTGATGATCGACGATGGCGGCCCGTCCGCCAGAACCGATGCCTGCGGTTATGCCACCATTTCCGGCCTGACGCCGGGGCCGCATGATGTGTTCGTGTTTGCTGATGCGGCTGGCCCCTTGTTCACCAAGGCGTTTGCCGTGGCGCAAACCGACCGTGCCCATGTCGAGGTTCCGATGTACACAGCCGAGTATGGCTCGGCATCGTCGCTTTATGCCAAAGGCGCGATGACCGGCGGCTCCGGCCTTGCCGAGTTCCATTATGACGGGAACAAGGTTGTCTCGGCAAGTCCGGCTGTCGGCAACGGAACGCATACGACGGTGTTTGCGACGGATAAGCCGCAAGGGGCACAAATCACGGGCAATTTTGTGTTCCGCAAGACGGCTGTATCCGGTTCGGTTCAATCGGTAGTGGACGCTTTCGAGTCCGGCCCTGTGACCGTCACGACCTCGGACATCTTCGGACTGTTAAATCGCGTGGATAATCCGCTGGACGTGACCTTTGCGCCCACCCCTCCGGCCTTGAACCTCACGCTGTCGGTCAACGAAACCACCTCGCCCAACATTGCCGGCGTGGACAACATTCGTGTGTACTCCACCTTCGGGCGTGCCATGGAATCTGTGCCTAATCACGGCAGGAGTCTGTACTATGAGATCGGGCACGATACCGCCCCGCCGTTCGCCATCAACATGTATGCCCTGCCAAGCGATCAGTTCTATGTGGTTGCGGTCGGTAAGGGTGCGAATACCGGATGGCTGCCAGACATTTATCCGGGCGATGCGTGGACTGTGGTTGAGCCGGTTCCGGCCGGTGGTGCGATTGCGCAGACGGCATCCTCGTTCGCCAGCGAGTGCAACGCCTTCAATGCGCAGACGGGAACCACGTTTGCATTCACGCCTGCGACCGGCACGTTGTCGTATCACAAGCTGGAGATTGATATGACCAAGCAGAACGGTTCAACTACAGGGTGGACTATCTGGATGCCGGATACGGCCACGTCATTCACGCTGCCGGCCAACTTGCCTGCCGGCGCAGCCGATCCGGCCGCAAACGTGGCAGCCGGAAGCCTGGCGAATGTTCGCCTGTCTTGTGTGGATGCGGGTGGCATGACCTACGCGCAGTTTGTCGAGGGGCAGTCGCTGATCGGCAAGCGCATCGAGGAATATAAGCTATACGGCGGTTATTACCCGTACTGACAAGACTGCCGCCATCGAGAAAGCCGCTGCCTTCGGGTGGCGGCTTTTTCTATGCCGAAGCCTGTGGACGAGTGATCGGCATTGGCTCCAGCCGAGTAACCCTGCTCCGGAAGCTTCCGATGGGTAGCTCTGTGGTAGTGCCGTTCTCGTCAATGGTTGCAGCCATGTCGCTGATAGCGGTAAGGCGCATGACTTCGACTCCATCCTTGTCCATATAGGCAACCATGCACCCCTGCTGGAGGGTGTCGGACAGCATGTATGTGAGCCTATCTCCGATAGCTTCGGCCCTGTCTTCTGCAATGAGGGGAGGGCTCATAGCTTTGATTCGCCGATGAAGCTCATCAAAGCCAATATCGCGCTCATCGCCGTTCACGATGACGCTGGCGGCAATCATGGTCCTGGAGCTTCGACTTTGATTGCCTGTCTGTCACTCTTAAAGATATGACATGCAGATGCATGCATGGCAATAGAACCATGGATGCGCAGGGCGCTTGATCGGCCATTTTTCCGGAAAAGCGGAAAGAAAAGGGCATATTAATCGGCAGTGGCAGCTTTATGATCAATTGTGAATCAGTGCCGGTTGCTGGAAGCTGAACCCGGCAGGCATAAGGAGTAACCGGGTGCGAATGTACCGGATCTGGCAAAAGGTCGTATCGGCAGATTCAAGATGATACTCTTTTTCTGGACAAATATTCGCAGCCATTCAATATCTGTTAATATGCCTGAGCAAGAAGCCGGAACTGTTTCGTATCGCATGATAGCGGCTCTTCGCTTTTGAAAAAAAACAATGTCGCATAATGAATATTATGTAAAGTTATGAAGAGGCACCATGCCGGATAGAGTATTAAATAAAGATAACTATTTTGATAAGTTAAAGGAACTTATGAAGGTATTGCGTGAAGAGTGTCCATGGGACAGTGAGCAGACGCTCTCCTCTCTTCGCACCTACACCCTTGAAGAGACCCACGAAGTACTGGAGGCGATAGACCATGCGGTACATGGCAACAACTGGTCTGCACTCAAGGATGAGCTCGGCGACCTTCTCATTCAGATTGCCTTCTATTCCGTGATTGCCGATGAGCAGGGCGAGTTTGATCTGGGCGATGTTTTTGAATCACTTATCCGGAAGATGATCTATCGGCATCCGCATGTATTCGGGGATGCCAGGCCCTCAGATCTGCTTGAGCAGTGGGAGCAGTTAAAGGATGCCGAGCACATGGAGCGCCGGAGCCTGATGGATGGCATTCCCCCGCTGCCTGCGCTTGCTTATGCCTTAAAACAGCAGAAACGTGCCGCACGTGTCGGCTTTGACTGGGAAAAGGCAACGGATGTCATCGAAAAGATGGAGGAAGAGCTTGCCGAACTGGCCCATGAGGTTCGCAATGGCGGCGATGCTGCACGCCTTGAAGATGAGTTCGGGGATGTTCTTTTTACGTTGGTGAATCTTGGCCGAAAACTCGGTCTTGATGCAGAGATTTGCCTGATGCATGCCAACCGCAAGTTTGCACAACGCTTCAGAGGTGTTGAGTTACTGGCGAAAGAGCGGGATCTGAAACTCGCAGAACTTGATCCGGATGCATTGGAATCCCTTTACGGTGAGGTAAAGGAAACAATAAAAAACAGAAGAGTGGAGAAATCATGAGTAAAGAAGATGCCCAACCACAAGAGTTGCAGATCCAGATGCCACCTGAGGTGCAGAGAGGTGTCTACGCCAATAATATGGTTGTTGCACACACCCAGGAGGAGTTTGTACTGGATTTTATTCTGGCCACACCTCCGGTCGGAACGGTAAATGCCCGCGTTATCGTCTCCCCTTCACACGCCAAGCGTATTGCACAGGTGCTGGTTGAAAACATTGCCAAGTATGAGGCGCGTTTCGGTGAGGTTCAGGATATTCCGGCCGGCCTTTCCGACAATGTTACAACTCACTAGGGCTTGTTAACTTTTGGGGGGCGGGACTGTTCAGGCGTTTTCAAATGGCGCTCGATAACCTCCGAGAGCGTGCATCCCTCCTTTGTGGCCATATAATTTAGCAGTGACCACGCATTATGTGACAAGGTAACGGTTTTGACTCCGGGCCTGTTGGCCCTGCGCCGGCTTGCCCGGATTGCATTTTTTAGCTGGCCCCACTCCCTTGATTGCAGCCATGTTTCACACCAGCGGTTCAGGGCCTCTGTCGGATCATGAATCCTGCTCTCACAGGCTACGTCAAATGCTCTGGATGCCTTGAATGTGCGGTGCTCGCCAAGCCATGCCGGATTTTCCAGCTTCTTCTCGATCCAGCGCTGCGCAAACCAGCGATCACTCTCTGTGATGGTATATCGTTGCCGGGACACGGGCCTGCCCCCCCTCTTCTTCTTTATTGCGTTACAAGGTAACGTAAACAGAAAGAAGCGTCAATTGCCGTCTTCAGGAAGATTGGTCTTTTGTAACCAGCCGATCGCCTCGGCAACTGCGACCGGAAGAGATTTTCCCTGCATCAGCAATGCAGCAATGGCGGATGCCAGGCGGCATCCTGTCCCGTGCGATATTTCCGGGTTCCATGTCTGGCGATCATGGGGAAAGGCAATCGCTTCCCCGTGGACAGAGAGTACGTCGATCAGTTTGTTGCTATGCGTATGCCCGCCCTTGAGCAGTACCGGAACAGAAAACGCACTGGATAACTGACCGGATGCACCCTGTTTCAACGCCTTGCCAAGCAGCATTTCGGCTTCAGGGATGTTGGGTGTAAGCAGCGAAGCCATTGGAAAAAGCTCCTGCCTTGCAGTAGCGAGGGCCGTTTCATCCAGAAGCACCTTGCCACTGGTTGAGATCATGACAGGGTCAACAATCACAGGCCTGTCGGCGTGCAGTTCCTTTAGCAGCCTGACAACCAGCCTGACTCTCCCGGCATCGTAAAGCATGCCTGTTTTCACAACCCGGATATCGTAATAGCTGAAAACAGCGCGGATTTCAGCTTCCAGTTGTGCCGGCGGTACCGGTTCGATGCGGATGATCTGTTTTGGGTTCTGGGCTGTAAGAGCGGTGATGGCAGAACAGCCTTTTACACCAAAAGCAGAGAAAGTCTGAAGATCTGCCTGTACACCGGCTCCGCCGCAACTGTCGCTGCCGCCAATGGCAAGGGCCGCCGGAATCAATCCCTCTCCCTCTCTTCCGTTTCGTTTTTTCGTAACATGCCGATCTCTCTCAGCCTTTTTTTGAATTCCGGGCATTTTCCGGCCACCAGATTGATCTGTTCGGCAGGAAACGCATAAGCAATAACATCTGAGTCGGCGATTATATCCGCCACCGGCATACTGATACCGCTGGCAGAGAGCTCCCCGACAATATCTCCTTCACCCAGTGAGGCCAGCTGTTGCCCATCCATGACAACATGAATAAAGCCCCTGGCAATCAGATAGAGATTCGAGTTGAACTCGCCCTGCCGGATCAGCAGACCGCCCTTTTCAAGCATATATACCTTGCATTCATCGACAAGATAACGTTGCAGATGTTCAGGCAGCAACCTGAAAAGCTGATGCCTGGAGACAGCCTTGTGGATCGGCTCCGGTGGCATTTCGATTTTTGAACGTGTTTCCAGTTCTGCGCGTCTTGTCCTGGCAAGCCTGCAGAGGCGTTCCCTGAATTCAGGAAACTGTTCGGCCACCCCATTGATCTGTTCCAGAGAGACGGCAAACACGGTAACACGGTCATCGCTAATCACATCGGCAACAGGCAGAGAGAGCCCCGATGCGGAGACTTCACCGACAATATCGCCCTGTTTCAGGTGTGCCAGAACCCCGCCATCTTTGACGACCCTGATATGGCCCTTGGCGATGAAGAAGAGGTTGGTATTCTTTTCACCCTGCTTAATCAGTTTCGAGTCCTTTTCAATAGTGAAGCAGTTGCACTCTTTAACCAGTTTTTCCCGGCTCTCTTCCGGAATACTGCTGAAAAGACGGTGTTTGCTGAGCAGATGTGCCAGACGCTCCGGCGTCTCTTCCACTGTTACGGCATTCATCCAGCGAAAGGCGCGCTCCTGTTTGATATTCTCCTTTTGTGTCGCGCCGTCGAGCATCAGATAAAAGGCGAGTGCGAGAAAGATCGAACCGCTGGCAAGCCAGACAAACAGGCTGGCCATGACAATAATCACGATACGCAGCATCTGGTCACTCATATTTTTTTTCAGATAGGTGAATATCAGACCGAGCACAGGAATTATCAGCAGTGCTGCCAGGGCCAGCTCCAGCTTCTCGCTCCCCATGTGCCGGTAGATACCGATTGCTGTAAAGATACCGCTCAGAATAAGTTTTACGATAAATTTCCAGTCAAATTTCAATACACTGCTGATCAGTTTTTCTTGGTGGGAATTCACGGCTTTACATAGCGCTCCATAATTTGGTCATCTCTCTGGCTGTAGATTCAATATCATCAGCGGCGAAAAGACCGGAAATCACTGCCGCACAGTCCGCACCGGCACTTTTAACGGCCTTTAATGCTTCCGGTGTAATGCCGCCGATGGCGACAATATTGGCGTCGGGAAAAAGCTCCCTGGCCTTTTGCAGGCGCGGCAAGCCGATGGCCGGCACTTCCGGCTTGCTGCGGCTGGGAAAGAGAGCGCCGAAAGAGAGGTAATCCGCCCCGCTCTCAAGAGCATGTTTGCCAAATGCCGCATCACCACGGCAGGTTACGCCAAGAATCAGATGCTCGCCCGCATCGATACGGATCTGTGCAAGGTTTTCGATATCCCCTCTGCCGAGATGGACACCGTCCGCTGCCGTTTCATGCGCCAGCTGAATCGAATCATTGACAATCAGTGTTGCGCCATAACGGGCAGTTAACTCGCGTAGCGCCCTTCCCCGCTTCAGAGCCCGCTTGAATCCCTGCTTCTTATCACGGAACTGGAGTATTTTCACCCCCCCCTTCAGGGCCGCTTCAGCACGCTTCAGCAGATCCTCCGCTTCAAGATCGGCAGGCAAAATACCGTAGATACCTGAAATCATGCAGTTTTGTCTCCTGGTATTTGTTTTATATTAGGGGGCGGTTTCAAGATCGAAGTGCAACACGCCTGATATTTTGTTCGTAGTATTC
>CAZLJF010000083.1:0-6496 GCA_964559845.1 uncultured Zetaproteobacteria bacterium
GCTTGCTGACAGGCACCATTTTTCCGGGCACAATATTTCCCTGTTCATCCACATGCGCCGGAACATAGCGCAGCTCTTTCTCCGGACCACCGCTCATCTCCTGCCAGGCCAGGATAGCGCAGATCAAACCAACAGCAATGGCTGCAATATTAAACAGCATCGATGATGGGCCATGTTTATGTGGTGTGATATCGATAATTTCCGCTTCCTGCTGCCTGCGCATGCGGCGAAGGCGCATCCAGGCCCTTAAAAAGAGGAACAGGTTCCTGAGCATAAACATCAGCATTGCAGGCCCGAAGAAGAAGAGGGCGGAGACAAAAATACTACGGATCATCTAACGCATCAGTTCCCGGAGGCGGGTAAGATATTGCAACACATCGGGCTCCTTTCCTTCACGCTGTGCAAAATAGACGCTCTCGGCCAGAATCTCCAGGATATTGTGCAGTGCTTTGTGGCGGTCGATGCCTTTTGTACGCATCATATGCTCAAGGGCGTTGCCGACCTCGGGTGGTTGCCGGGTAGCGATCTGCTCTTCCAGGGCAAGGTGCAGGGAGAGGTGAAGGTAGGGATTCATGCCATCATCGACATGAAAATCACGTTCAAGGAAGGACTCCATATCGTCAAAGAGATGATGATATTCGGGATGCATCTCAATAACCCGGGCAATACGAACCTGCATGGCATCCAGCGGCAATCCCTCTTTTGCCCGCTGCCATGCATCCCAGAAAATCCGGCGATGGGCGCGAAGCTGTTCGCGGCTTGGCTGATTCTCCTGCCGATCTGTTGGATCATTCATATCCGGCTACATCCTCCGATGATTCAATGCAGGCAAAGCTTGTCTTATTTTGTCCAGATTGTTGAGTGATAATTCTGCTGTGATGATGCCCTCTTCATCATTCAGTGCAGCCAGCACTTCACCCCACGGGCTGATGATCATGCTATGGCCCCATGTTTTTCGCCCGCCCGGATGTGTGCCACACTGTCCTGCAGCAAGCAGATAGGCCTGATTTTCGATCGCCCTTGCCCTGAGCAGCGTCTCCCAGTGAGCCTCGCCGGTTGGACAGGTAAATGCAGCCGGAACGGTGAGGATATTGCATCCCATGCTGCTGTAGTGGCGGTAAAGTTCAGGGAAACGCAGGTCATAACAGATGCTCAGACCAATCTTCCAGTGACCGAAGCTGGCCGTTTCAGGCTGTGAACCGGCCTCCACCGTATCTGATTCACGGTACTGCTCATCAGGCAGATTCACATCAAAGAGGTGCATTTTATCATAGCAGGCGATAAGTTCGCCTGTGGGTGAGAAAACCGGGCAACTGTTCCGTATTTTGTTTCCACCACTGATTTTTAACGGCACGCTTCCGCCGATAATCACCGTCTTATGTTTACGCGCCTGATCAGCAAGAAATAGAAGTATGGATGAACTTTTCTGTGCTTCAGCAACAGCTATTTTCTCTGTATCACTGATGCCCATGCAGGAAAAATTTTCAGGCAACAGGAGAAGGTTGCATTTTTGTTCGGCAGCTTTTTCCATCAGCGTGGCGACATAGGCAAGATTGGCATGCTGATCCCGACCGGAACGGAGTTGCAGGCAGGCAACACGCATGGATCCCTGTTCGGGCATGGTTACCGCTTTTCCAGCAGGATCAGTCTTCTATTCCTGTCAATGGTCATGCGAAAGTTTGACAGAAAGCTCATGCCGAGCAGCCCTGTTTTTTCATCCGGCGACAATTTCTGAATCGTTGCCGGGATGTTCTGCTCTCTGACACCATCTGCTTCAATGTTTGAAACAGTGATCAGTGGTACCCTGATTCTGCCATTGGCGGTTTGCAGTGTGACTCTTTGTGCACTACCTGTGTTCAGCCTCGCACGTTTGGCAATGGCCGGAGGAATGGCGACATAGGTCGCCCCCGTATCAATCACGAACTGCATGGCAATGCCATTGACTCGTCCCTGAACCAGCATGGAGCCGTTTCGCTCGCTGTAGCGCATCTGCATCCTGGCATTTTTCAGGTTGAATGACGGATTGCTGATTGAACTGAACGAGCCTGCCTGTGCAAGTGCAGGCAGCAGGGCCAGAAGCCCGAGAACAGCGACCCGTCTACTTGGCATAGCGCCCGATATTCAGGAGTGCACCGATATTGGCACTATCATCCAACACAGGTACAAGTTTATCGGTTGTACATGTCATTAAGGTCATCATGCCTGGCCCGTGACCACCCAATGGCGAATCCGAATGGATCACCATGCCGATGGTGACAGCACCCTTGCGGTAGGTGCGGCCATAGCGGTTATCGTGATCCAGTACGGCAACAAAGTCACCGAAACGAAGCTTGTCCAGATTGTACTCCTTCACAGTGGCTTCATCATGACAAAGAATGTCGTAATCGCCTGTGGTGACAGAGAGCGCACCAATACCTGAGCCCATGGCATGACCCGGGATAATCACATTAACCGGCACCTCAATGGCGCCATTCTGCTGCTCTTTTAGCCCCCACTTTTCCAGCAGGCCAGGATCAGTATTGTAGATGAATACGTCCGGGTGATCGACAAGCTTCAGCCCCTGTCCAAAGCCGCGAATCAGGAATTTGTCATCACAGGTGAGTTGATCGAGCACATCATCGGAGAAATCGAGTATCAGATGTTCAACACCACCATGATGACCGATCACCGTACCGGTAGCGCCTTTGGCTTCACCGGAGATGACATGCGCCTCATTGCCACAGCAGGATAGGAACTGGTAACCGGCTGACGCCTTTTTGTTTTTGTGATCCAGCGTGGAGGATACGCCAGGCTCGATATGTTCGCCGGCCCAGCCAAAGACCGAGTCGCCAACCTTGACGTTGTAGGTAATGCCGCCGGTGGACGGCCATGCAAATACTTCGCCTTCACTTCCGACTTCAAAAGGAGCCCACTGATTGGCAGGGGATACGCTGCCCTGCACGGCGGTCATCACAAGTTGGTCACGATTGGTTTTAAGGCTCATGTTATCTCCTTGATATAGTGAAGAAACCGACTGCTGCGGCCTTCGCGTATGCCGCGCTGTTCAAATTTGGTAAAAACACGATCTGCATCGCGCTCAATATAGCCACCTGTGCCAGCCATATTGGTAAGTCCCGGCGTAGCATCAAGAATATCCCGCATCCATTCGGCCAGTTCATCAATGTCGGTGGCAAGCTTGATGAAGCCGCCAGGCCTCAGGCGGCTGACCATCAGCCGGGCGAACTCTTTCTGGATGATACGGCGTTTATGGTGGCGTGTTTTGGGCCACGGATCAGGGTGGTTGATAAAAATACCGTCCAGCTGCGCTTCATCCACCTGATGCTGCAAAACGAATTGTGCCGGAAGCTGGGTGATGCGGGTGCGCTCAATGAAGCCGGCATCTTCAAGCCGGCCCACAGCCTTGGCGACACCGGGAAGGTAGATCTCTACGCCAATCAGTGTCCAGTCCGGATGTCTCTGTGCAAGATGAACCAGGAATTCACCGTTACCGAAGCCGATCTCCATCACAATGGGCGAGTTTTCGGGAATATCGGCATCATTCAGGGTTTTATCTTTGGGCAGACCGATGATAGGTAGCCATCTGCCCAGGCGCGCTTCCTGTCCTTTGGTGACAAAGCCGTTCTTGCGCCCGTGGGTACGCATCTCATGCTGGATAAATTGATTACGGAACTCTCGTGTCAGTCGCATGCGGCAATACTAGGGAGATGCTGAATTAATTGCATCCGTGCAGTTTTAAAGCATGCGAAGGAATTACCCTTGTCTGCAGAATGTGCGAATGGTGATGGTGAAGGGCTGTTCACCAATGGTTTCGGATACATTGGTCAGCAGCTTTTTCGCCGGCCTCCTCAATACTGGCCACCATTTTGTTGCTTATGCGATGATGGAGTCCCTGATTCCAGAGGCTTTCGCTTCACCTGCCAGTCTGGCAACAAGGTGCAGGGCAAACTCAACGGCTGTACCGGCACCACGGCTGGTGATGAGAAAGCCGTCTTCAACCACGGCATCATCGCAGTAGGTCGAGGATGGTGAGAGTGTCAGAATTTCCTCTTTCATGGCAGGATAGGAGGTGATCTTCCTGTGATCGGCCACGCCGAATGCAGCCAGCGCGGCGGGCGCAGCACAGATGGCTGCGACTGTTTTACTTTGATCCCTCAGACGTTGTACGATTGCTTTGACGTATATGTCATCACGCAGCAGAGAAGCATTGGGAAGTCCGCCGGGAAGCACAATCATCTCCCATGCCTCATCGGCAACTTCCGACAGCTTCGTATCGGCAAGGATGGTGATGCCGGAGCGCCCGGTGACTGCTTCTCCATCAAGGCTGGCCATGACTGTTTCAATGCCTGCACGCCGCAGAATGTCCACGACGGCGACACACTCGATCTCTTCGACACCTTCGGTAAATGGTATCAGTACCCTGCTCATAATGAATGCTCCATGATTTTAATGTTTTTCAAACACGCTTTGCCGGAGGCCCACAAAAAGGCCTCCTTCATGCGTCTGACGGTTGCATGCTCTCTTGAATATTTGTCAGTGTTCATGGTGTTGTCAAAATCTATAAACAACCGGTTTAAATCTTCCACGGCACTCCTGGGGTAAGGCTCATGCCCGGTGTCCGGAAACTGTATGTCGGAAATGAGCCTGCCCACCTGCATCTTGACCACCTTTTGCCGGTCGGCATAGAGCTCCGGCTCACCTTCAGCTCCCATAAAGATCAGTGACCGCATCTGCCCCAGCATGACATTGGCCGCAGCCATGGTGTCGCCATAAGGGGTGTGAAAGAAGCCGTTAAGCTGGCCTGCGCACTGCATGGGGTTGAGAAGCCGGGCAACCGTATTGGCAAAGGAGCGCACTCCCAGGCGCGGGCGTAGCTGATAGATGTGGTGCAGGCCCGGGGAGATGTCTGACAGGTCCATATAGACGATACCATCGTCTTGCATGATGCAGCCGGCTTCCGCCAGTGTCCTGGCACGTCGTACGCCGTGTTGATTCAGGACCTGCCAGGCTGTTATCCGCCCTTCAATATGCTCCACACCATGCACAAAGAGCGGAGTGCCTTCATCGCAGATCTGTAGTGCAGCAACAAGATGAGCATGGGCAGCACGCCGCTTGCCGGCATAGCAGGGAAGGTCGACTGCATTTTCCGGAGCTGTTGATTTGCCGAAGCCGCTTATGTGACTGCGGGCTGCCTCGACAAAACCTGCAATCTCCTCCGTAGTCTCTCCCTTCATACGCTCGGCAATCAGGAATGCGCCGAGTTGCAGCGGGTCGGCATCTTTCTGCAGTAGTGCGGAGAAGAGTTGTCTGGCCTCTGTTTGCGAAAGATTTCCGGAACCATGTTTGCCGCGTGCGACACGGCGGATCAGCGTTGCTACCGTTTTCATCTGCCGGTTTGTATCACAGAGCAGTATGGTTAGGCTAGGGGCATGCATTTTCTTGTACTCCAGCATTTGCGTATTGAACCTGCTGCCATTATCGGGGAGATGATAAAAGGGGCGGGCCACAGCATCGAAGTCGTACGCATGGATGAAGGTGAGGTCGTGCCCGGATCGCTGGCTGGCTATGATGGCATGGTTGTCATGGGCGGGCCGATGTCGGCAAGTGACACCCATCTTCCATTCATTGCTGATGAGATCGCACTACTGAAACTGGCGATTTCGGCCGACTTTCCACTATTGGGTATATGCTTGGGGGCACAGTTACTGGCAAAAGCAGCAGGTGCGGTAATCATGCCCTCTCCTGTGCATGAACTTGGCTGGTATCCGCTCTATAAAACTACTGATGCAGCAGATGATCCTCTGTTTGCAGGGCTGGCTGATGACGGATTGACCGTTTTCCAGTGGCATGGCGAAACATTTACACTTCCTGCTGCTGCGACACTGATTGCAACGCACCCGCAGGTGCCGCATCAGGCATTTCGTATCGGCTCATCACAGTATGGTCTTCAGTTCCATATCGAGGTGGATGGAGCCATCATCGAATCCTGGATTGAGGCTGGTGAGCGTGAGCGGGCAGTATTGGGAGATGCGGGTATCGCGGCCATTCGCCGGCAGATGCCGAAACATATGCCCGCAGCACATCATTTTTGCCGGCAGATGGTCAGGGCATGGCTTACTTTGATCAGAGATGAACATTAAGGAATCAGTATCGATATTTTCACCGCGCCATATCAACACATCGAAGGTTTCCGGTGCTGTTTCAAGTACGAGGAGGTCTGTCTCAGAGCCTGTGACTCTGTTGCCGAAGGCAGGAGAGAATCAGCGACCGGATATGCTTCTACAACATGGCCGGAAGCCATCAGGAACTTGATAACCAGACACCAGATCCGATTTGCTTCGGTGGACTCGTTACGCCGTTCACGGCATGATTACAAACGCAGATAATTACACCTAAGACACCTGTCCGAGAATTGGGGCTATTTCACTGCTAAACTTCTGACAATAGCTACTACTGGAGTTTGTACATGCGAATCGGAGTCCCCGGAGAGATCAAAAAT
>CAZLJF010000084.1:0-6422 GCA_964559845.1 uncultured Zetaproteobacteria bacterium
CTTTCGTTGCAGCCATTTTTGCAAGCGCCTGCTCAAGCCTTTCGGCTGCATCGGGTGCAATCGTTACCTGACCATATGCGCCCGGTGAGAACAGGCATATCAGCGCCACACACAACAGGTTCATGTTTAGAGGCCTCATTATTCAATCACCCCGCCGCCATCCGCCTCCGATCTGGCAAGCACCTTACGGATACCGCCGGAACCGGGCGGCGTGACCAGACCATCCTGCTCCATCTGCTCGACAATGCGGCTGGCGCGGTTGTAACCAATACGCAGATAACGCTGCACCATGGAGACCGAACACTGCCCCTTCTCGATCACCAGATTGGCCGCCTCATCATACTTCGAATCTCTCTCTTCCCCGCTCTCCTGCGACTGCTCATCAGGACTCTTCACCTCAAAAACCTCATGGCGGTATTCGGGCTCGCCCTGTGCTTTCAGATGTTCCACCAGGGCAATGACCTCTCCGTCTGAAACATAGGCGCCATGCACACGGTTAAGTTCACGACCGCCACTTAAGAAGAGTGAATCACCCTGCCCGAGCAACTGTTCCGCGCCCATCTGGTCAAGAATGGTTCTGGAATCGATCTTGGAAGAGACCTGAAAGGAGAGGCGGCTCGGCAGATTAGCCTTGATCAGTCCGGTAATCACATCAACACTCGGGCGCTGGGTGGCCAGAATCAGATGCAGTCCGGCAGCGCGTGCCTTCTGAGCAATTCTGCAAATCGCCTGCTCCACCTCTTTCCCGGCAACCATCATCAGGTCGGCCAGCTCATCAATCACAATAACGATATAAGGAAAGCGCTCCATCTCGCCACCCTTCTCCTGAGCAGCAGCCCTGTTATAGCCCTCAATATTTCTTACCCTGGCCTCACTCATCAGCTGATAGCGGCGCTCCATCTCAAATACCGCCCATGCCAGCGCCTTGGCAGCCTTATGCGGGCTGGTGACCACCGGAACCAGCAGATGCGGGATATCATCATACATGGAAAGTTCCAGCATCTTCGGGTCAACCAGAATCAGACGCAGATCCTTGGGGGTATGGGTCATCAGCATCGAGCAGATCATGGTATTGATAGAGACCGATTTGCCCGAGCCTGTCGTACCGGCAACCAGCAGATGTGGCATTTTCGCAAGATCAGTCACCACAGGCTGCCCGGCAATATCAACACCGAGCGCCAATGGCAGCTTTTTCTTCTTGTCGGCAAAAGCCCTGCTCGCCAGTACATCGTGCATCAATACCATCTCGCGCTCTTCGTTCGGTATCTCAATGCCAACGGCATTTCTGCCCGGAATATTGCCGGCCACCCGCACACTGACTGCCGACATCGACCGGGCCAGATCATCCTGCAGGGAAATAATCCGGTTAACCTTGGTTCCCGGCGCAGGCTCAAACTCAAACTGCACCACGACCGGCCCCGGTTGTACGGCGACAACCTGCCCCTCCACCCGATAGTCCAGCAGCTTCTTCTCCAGCATTCTTGCCATCGCCTGCAACGCCTCAGCACTGTAGGCATGTCCATCTTCATGTTTTGCCGTGAACAGGGAGAGGCCAGGAAGGCGGAAACCCGACGCAGCAGGCGTGCCGAGTGAAAGTTCCCCCTGCTGCTGCTCTTTGGCTTTTCTGGAGACCTTCACCCTGGCTGGCTTCATCACCTCCGGTTCGGACTCGGCAATATGCACCGGTCGCGACGCCCTCTTCTCACGCCGTTTTTCCCGCCCCTCCATGCGCTCACGCCGCACATCAATCCTGCCCCGCCAACGCTCGAACAGTGAGAACGCAAACGCGGCACACATCCTGATACCCAGTCCAATACGCTGAATGGCCGCAAGCAACGAGATATGTGAGGCAGCAATAAAACTGCTTAAGATCAGGGTAATCAGCACAAGGTCCCTTCCCATAGCATGCAACGCTTCAGCCAGCCCCTGGGCAAGCAGCACTCCGAATGCACCGCCGGCACCGGCAGGAAGCAGCTTGAGCGCGCCATCGGGCAACACGCCGCTATGTGCTTCGATCAGTCCTGAAACACCCAAAAGGCACGGCAACCAGAACAGCGATGTCCAGCCGCCGGCATACGGCAGCCGCCCGAAGGCAATACGCAGCGTCAGTGCAAATCCCAGCAGCACAAGCAGCCAGCTACCATAACCAAACAGTTGATAGAAAAAATCGGCAACATAAGCGCCAACCACACCAGCCCGGTTCATCGCCTGAGCGGTCGTCTCATGATTGAATGAGGGATCCTGTGGTGAAAAACTGTAAAGCGAGAGCGAGACTACCAGTACCAGTGCCAGCACGATAAAAGCCAGAGCCTCACGAAGAATCGACCGTGCATTCATGGAAAACTAAACCTCAAGTACCACAGGCAGGACCATCGGCCTGCGACCCATCCGCTTCTTGCACCAGCGGCGCAGCCACAAACGGATCTCCTCCTTGGCCTCCTCAATATTTGCCAGCAATTCCTGATCCATCCCCTCCAGATAAACATGCATATCCCTTGCAGCATCCGACAACACAGATTCACTCACCTCCTGATGCAGAAAACCGCGCGCCACCAGTTCAGGCTCACCCAGCAAACTCCCCTCATGCTGGCTGATCAGTACCGTAACCGAGATCATACCCTCATCGGCCAGCACTCGACGATCACGCAGCACCAGATCATCAATCTCATCACGCCCTGTGCCATCAACAAAGACTGCTCCGGCATGAAACCCTTCGCCCAGTGAAACGCCGTTTGAATCGATCAGTACATCCTGGCCATTCTCGGCAATGAAGGTGTTTTCATAGGCAATGCCTGTCGCTACGCCCAGATCCTGATGTTCGATCAGATTGCGATATTCGCCATGCACAGGATAGAGATATTTCGGGCGGGTCAGCTGTATCATGGTTTTGAGTTCATGTGCCTGCGCATGCCCTGAAACATGCAGAGGTGCTTTGCCGGCATGCAGCACCCGCGCTCCGCGGCGATAGATATGATTATAGAGACCTGCAATGATGCGCTCATTACCCGGAATATTGGATGAAGAGAATATCACAAGATCGCCAACCCCCAGACGGATGCCTGTAAAACGATCCTGGGCAATCCTGGATAGTGCCGCACGCCACTCCCCCTGTGAGCCAGTAGCAATAATCAGGAGTTCGCGATCGGCGATATCTGCAACCTGCTTGATATCCACCAGCGTACCTGCCGGGATCGAGAGGCGACCCAGATTGCGGGTAATATCAACATTTTTCTCAAGACTTCGTCCTGCCAGCGCAACCTTGCGACCACAAGCAATGGCCGCATCAATAATCTGCTGAATACGGAACATGTTGGATGAGAAGGTGGTCACCACGACCTTGCCCGTACATTGCGAGATGCCCTGTTTCAGTGCCGGGCCAACACTGCGTTCGCTCGGATTGCTTCCCGAGCGTGTGGCATTGGTGGAATCCGAGGCCAGAAGCAGAACCCCCTGATCACCAAGCCGGGAAAAGCGGTGCAGCGCGGTTGCCCGCCCGTCGATCGGTGCCGGGTCAAACTTGAAATCACCGGTATGGATAATGGCCCCTAACGGCGTATGCAGCACGATGGAGACCGCATCCATGATGGAGTGTGTTACCGGAACGGCCTCAACCTTAAACGGGCCAACTTCAATCGTACCCTCTTCGGGTAGCGCCCGCAGATCACCCTTGTATTGCCGCTCCTCAAGTTTTCCGGCCACAAGCGCCAGTGTTACCGGCGTACCGTAAACAGGCAGATTCAGCTGCGGCAGCAGAAACGGCAGGCCGCCAATATGATCCTCATGTCCATGCGTTAACAGGATCGCATGCAGATTCAGGTTCAACTCATCCAGCGCTGAAATATCGGGGATCACCAGATCAACGCCATGCTGGCCCGGATTCGGAAAACCCATGCCGCAATCGACAATCACCGCATCCCGACCCATCGCATAGACCATCATGTTTTTGCCGAATTCACCGACCCCGCCAAAGGGGTAGCAGCGGATGGAAAGATCTCCCATCAGGCAGCACCCCGGCTGCCGGGTTTAACGGCCGGAATCGTCCCTTCGCGGCACAGGGGACAATCATCGGCAGCATAGGTCTCCACACTCAGCGCAATCGCGGTTTCATGCGGCACATCAAAGCGCCCCTCTGAATCCGGTGCGCGATCCACAACCGCCAGCACCTTGACCGGATTGCCGCCATGCTGCCGAACCACTGCCATGCATTCGCATACGGAACCGCCGGTAGTAATCACATCCTCCACCACCAGCAGGCGTGAACCTGCCGGAATCGTAAAGCCACGGCGAAGCTGCATCTCGCCCTCTTTACGCTCGGTAAAGATGAATGGCCTGTTAAGCTGGCGTGCCACCTCCTGACCAATCACCAGACCGCCAATAGCCGGCGATACCACCATATCAATATCATCAGCATTGACTCTGGCAACCAGTTCAGTGGCAAGCGCAACCGCATTGGCCGGATGCATCAGTACCAGTGCCGACTGCAGATAACGTGATGAATGGCGGCCGGAGGAGAGAATAAAATGCCCGTTCAGCAACGCTCCCGCATCCTCGTACATGGTCAGTATTTCCTGTTCGTTCATGAAATATCCTTTATTTCTCACAGGCTAGGATAACCTGAATAAAATTTTTCGGGAGTGTAACAGTTTCCCCCGCCAGGCCAAACCTTCCACCTGCTGCTATAATTCTGTGCATGGGTACAAAGCGTAACCGTGATCTTCACGCGATCCTGTTTGACCTGGATGGTGTACTCTATATTGGCGATCATATCATTGATGGCGCTGATATGGCGGTGCGCCGGCTTCTGCAATGTGGCCACCGCATTGCAGGTATTACCAATACAACTACCCAGCCCCGGCGAGTCATTGCCGAAAAACTTCAGGGCATGGGCATCCCTGTGCCTGAATCTTCCATCTACACACCCGCTGCGCTGGCCAACAGCACCATTGGCAATAAAACTGCCGCCCTGTTTGTTCGCGATTCACTGCTTGAGGATTTCCAGGATACCCGGCAAGACTCATCACATCCCGATTACATTGTCATGGGCGATATTGGCGGCGAGGGCTATCCGCCTGAAGTGCTGCGCACTATCTTTAAACTGGTGATGGATGGTGCGGAAATTCTGGCACTGCACAAAAACCGTTTCTGGCAGAAACCGGACGGGCTGCATCTCGATCTTGGCGTATTTGTCGCTGCCATTGAGTATGCAACAGGGAGAGAGGCTACCATACTCGGCAAACCGTCAGTTCAGTTCTTCCACGGCATCTGCAGGGAACTGGACGCACTACCTGAACGCACACTGATGATCGGTGATGATATCGAATCGGACATTGGCGGGGCCAAGAGTGCCGGGCTTAAAACGGTTCTGGTTCAGACAGGCAAATATCGCGCTGAATTTGTAAAACGTATTGGTAAGGAGCGGGGCATCAAGGCAGACTTGGTGATCCCCACCATTGCCGATCTTCCCGATGCGATCTCCCTACTCTAGCCTACTATTGAATATATCCTTCGCCCAAACTACAAGGCCCTCCAAATGTTGAAGCGATACACCTTAGAGCAGCTAAAATTGCCGAGAAGTTGAATCAATAATTACATTTGAGCGACATTAGTTATGAGGTTATGAGTAAACCAGCCATCATTAGTAATAAACACTTGAGGTTTTGCAGTTGCAGCATCTCTTTGAACGCCAACACCATCTTCATACGGTTCAAATGAAACTATTTTATCTAGTCGTATACGGAAACTTTTAGCCCCACCAGAAAAATAAATATGCTTGTTTGTGACACCTAATAAACCAGTGCCAGCATGAACCGTCTCATCGTATTCAACCCTTTTACCCTTATAGGCTCCAGTACGATAATATAAGCCTTTCGCCACCCGTATACTAAAGCCTTGGCTTCCACCCACATAATGAGTCCGCTTCTTTTGTTCGTAATAATCGACATTCTGAAATAGCCAAATTAACCGCTCAGATTTTTGGAAATTGAACGGAAGATTTGCATTAATTATCACTCTATCTGGAATTTCACCCTCCATAATATCCCGAAGAACAGCACCTTTAACCAGCTTGCTAAATGCGCCATTAGCATCTAGGTCGGATTGTTCAAGTTCAAAATGCTTCTTTAGTTCCAAGAGGCTATTTTCTTCATCTTCTGATAAAAGACCATCTTCAAAAGCAAGTTCAACAGCACGTTCAAAACCTTTAACAATATATTCTTCTACAGAGTTTATATAGCTTGATTTTGCTATTTCCCTTATATCATTCTCGATTGCCGCAAGATCAGTCTCTATGCATGCACCAGCACTACCGACAAGTTCAATAATTTTACCAACACCCGCCGAATGCTTTGACGCACATTCTTTATGATAAGACACTCCTGTCCGGTTAAGGAATTAGCAGCAAGAAAGTAGGCCTGAATTCCCAA
>CAZLJF010000085.1:0-5594 GCA_964559845.1 uncultured Zetaproteobacteria bacterium
CACCCTAGACAGCACGAAAACTTTGGTGTTCAATTCAGGAAGTTTCTGAACAGAGAAGATGATCGGGAGGAATCCAATGAATTTTAAACACTATTCCAAATTCACCTTGATTGGAGTGGCAGCAGCAGGTCTCCTGTTTGCTGGTTGTGCCAAGAAAGAGGTCGTAACAGAGACCGGTGAACCTGCACCTGTTACCCAGCCGGTTCAAAGTATGGCAAAACAGCCATCCTCAAACGCTGTCTACTTTGCATATGACAGTGCCGAGCTTGATGAAGCTGCCAAAGCCATTCTTGACGGGTATGCTGCATGGTTAAATGATAATACAGCTGTGAATGTGACCATTGAGGGCAACTGCGACCAGCGTGGCAGCCGTGAATACAACCTGGCCTTGGGCCAGCGTCGTGCCGACAGTGTAAAAGGTCATCTGGTCGCACAGGGCGTTGCAGCTGACCGTATCGATACCGTCTCTTTCGGCGAAGAGCGCCCTGCCTGCACAGGCACTGGTGAAGCATGCTGGGCACAGAACCGTCATGCGGACATTGTCAGCCGTTAAGCAGATATCCCTGACTGACATGAAGCGGCCATCGGTTTTTCCGGTGGCCGCTCTTTTCATGCTGTTCGCCTTTTCAGGCTGTGCCGGAAAAGGCGCCGGCACATGGAGCCAGGATAAGCCACTCATTATGGAGTCTATCCGGCAGACGCATGCAGAGCAATTCTCCATGAAAACAGAACTGAAAGCCATGGAGAGACGGCTGCTTGAGCTTGAAAAAACCGTCAAGAAGCAGGAGGCGGAAAACAGAGCACTTGCTGCAAGCCTGCAATCACTTCGCAAAAAGAATTCACGCAAAAAGCTCTCTTCAAGAGTTGCCAGCAAGGATCAAAAACTTGTACGAAAGCTGCAAAAGATTGAGTCCAGCATCCGTTCTGCTGCCACAAAGGGAACGTCTGTAATTCAGCCCAGTGATAAAAGCATTGAAAAAAACAGCTATACGGCAGCCTATCTCGCTCTGAAAAGCGGCCGTTATGAAGAGGCCTCCATTGGCTTTAAGTCGCTCTTAAAGAAGCATCCGCAGGGTGAATATGCTGATCAGGCCTATTTCTGGCTCGGAGAGAGCTATTTTACCCAGCGTAAAATGAAAGAGGCGATTGCTGCCTTTAAAAAAGTTGCCAACGACTATCCCGGTAGCGCCAAGCATCCGGCAGCGCTGCTGAGGCTTGCTGCTGCATATCAGGAAACCGGCCGCCGTGGTGATGCCAAGGCAGTTCTGCAGCGTCTTATCAGACAGCACCCGGAGTCCAATGCGGCTGAACAGGCACGCACGCAGTTAAAAACGATTGAAGCGGAGCAAAAAAAATAGCCCCTGCCAGGACAGTTCGTATCCATGAAATTTATGAGAGCGTACAGGGTGAAAGCACGCTGGCCGGTACACCCTGCACATTCATCCGTCTGGCCGGCTGCCCGCTTGCATGCAACTATTGTGACACGCCGCAAGCCATCCCTGTCGATTCAGGGGCTGTAACACCCATCCCTGAAGTACTGCAACAGGTAAACGACTACGCCCACCCGCTGGTACTGGTCACTGGCGGTGAACCCCTGGCGCAACGCAACTGTATCTACTTGCTGAAAGAACTTCTGGATACAGGCATGGCTTTGCAACTTGAAACAGCCGGTGCCCATGATATCTCAATCGTGCCGGACTCTGTCTCAATCATTATGGATATCAAGACGCCTGACAGCGGTGAAGTAAAACGCAATCGCTGGCAAAATATTGCCCACCTTAAAGCCAATGATGAAGTGAAGATGGTCATCAACAGCCAGTATGATTACCAATGGGCCAAAGAGATCATCTTTACAAAAGGTCTTGTGGATCTGAATATCCCGATTCTCTTTTCACCTGCCTGGCAACGCCTTGAGCCTGCCATGCTTGTTGAATGGATACTTGCCGACCACCTGCCGGTAAGGCAGCAAATTCAGCAACATAAATATATATGGGGTGCGGAGATGACCGGTGTATAGTGAACACGCTTCCAACAGGGCCGTTGTCCTTCTCTCCGGCGGTCTGGACTCTGCCACCGCCCTGGCATGGGCCTGCAGAGAGCAGGGATGGCAGTGCCACACTGTTGCATTCGATTATGGTCAGAGACACCGGGTAGAGCTTGATGCCTCTGAAAATGTGGCCAGCGCGCTTGGCATCGAAGATCACCGGGTTATTGCTGTCGATCTCGCTGCCATTGGAGGCTCGGCACTGACTGAAAACATTGCTGTACCAAAAGACCAGCACCACCATACAACCATTCCGGTCACCTATGTTCCGGCCCGTAATATGATCTTTCTCTCACTGGCTGCAGGACTGGCCGAGGCTGTCGGTGCGACAAAAATTGTTATTGGCGCCAATATTGTTGATTACTCCGGTTACCCTGACTGCCGTCCGGAATTTCTCGATTCCTTTGCCAGAACCGCGACGCTGGGAACAAAAACAGGGGCAGAGGGCTCGCCGCTTGAAATCGTTGCTCCGCTTCTCAAGCTGGATAAATCGGAAATTATTGCACTCGGATTAAAACTGGGGCTGGATTATGGCCTTACCCGCTCCTGCTATGATCCACTGCCTGACGGCATGCCATGCGGACACTGTGACTCCTGCCTCTTCCGGCAAGATGGATTTGCCAAACTCTCCAGAATCGATCCCCTTCCCTATCCCTGATAACATCGGCGGCGATATATCGAACACATCTTGAGTTGATATGTTCAGTTCCAGTGATAACATGCTCTCACTGGGGAGCGTAGAAGGTGAAATATCTCTTAAATGGAGAAATAAGTGAACTGCATCATTCAATGGGTCACGCTACCGCTGTTTTTTTTATCCTTTGTCACGCCTCTCTCTGCAACCGAACTGCCACCTCCTCTCACTGAAAAAATGCTTGAGGCATGGAGACTGCCCGAAGTACCTTATCCGGATTCAAATCCGTACCAGAAAGCGGTCGAAGAGCTCGGCAAGCAACTCTTTTTCGATCCGCGTCTGACAGGTGAGCGGACGCTATCCTGTGCAACCTGTCACTTTCCGGGAACAGGCTGGAGCGATCCGCTTCCCAACAGGGGTGACAACACTCACGGCATGGAACGTCAGACGCCAACCCTGATCAATACCGCCTTTCAGAAGGCATTCTTCTGGGATGGACGAAGAAAAACACTGGAGAGTGCCGTTGAACTGCACCTGAAAGAGCTATCGGGCATTAGCGGCGATATCCCTGCACTTCCAAAGGCATATCAGCAGAAGTTTCAGCATGCTTTCGGCTCCTCTTCACCCACTTCCGAGAATATAGCCAGGGCCCTTGCCAATTTCCTGCGCACCATTGTTGTTCGGGACTCTCCGTTTGATCGCTGGATTACCGGTGACAGGTCGGCACTGTCCCAATCGGCCAAGCGGGGATTTCTGCTATTTACAGGCAAAGCGGAGTGTTCCAGATGCCATACTATGCCAAACTTCAGTGATTCGAAGTTTCACAACACCGGCCTTAATACAGTTGATCCGGGACGCCTTGATGTCAGCGGCAAGGCGAACGACAAGAACCGTTTCCGCACCAGTTCACTGCGCCAGATTTCACGGACCCCCCCCTATATGCATACGGGAACCAAAAAAGACCTGCTCTCTGTCATTGAGTTTTACAATCATGGCGGTGATCGCCATGGCAAAGAGAATGAGCTGAAGGTGTTGAATTTAAGCGAGCAGGAGGAGCGGGAACTTCTGGACTTCCTGATGAGCCTGACCGGAAGCAACACCTCCATCGCCATCCCTCAATTACCGGTCAGCACCGCTCCATAACACCTATTTTCCAAATTCGAGGAACGGACCAAGCGACACATAGAGAATAAAGAGAACAGCCATTGAGAGTAAGAGAAAGCGGACCGGATGCTCCCTTATCCTGTCAAACAGGGTTTGATGCTTTCCCTCCTGTTTCAACTGTTGATATGCCGTACGTGCAGTACGGGCCCGTTCATATTGATACGCCTCAATAAGTTGCTGCGCTTCTTTCAGTTGAGTATCGTTATGCAGCCATATTGCCGGCATTGAAATACCCCAGCTACCCGCATGCGTCTCATAAAAGTCGATCTCATGCTCACCAAGAAGCTCGCGAATCTCTTCCGCCTCATCCCCGGGCACATTTCTGAGTTTAAATAACAATTCCGGCATCGTATCTCTTCCCGTGACATAGCTTGATCAATTTCGCAAACTATAGTGAAAGCATCTCTGTCGCGATACAGTTGCCGGGTGAAATGCCACGTACTTATCATTGGCCATATCTGGCCGGAGCCGCGCTCTTCCGGCGCCGGTGTAAGAATGATGGAGCTTATCCATCTCTTCCTTGAACAGCAGTGGAATGTGACTTTTGCCAGCCCCGCTGCAACCACCAGGCAGATGGTTGACCTGAATGGGTTAGGGATTACGACAGAGACAATTCAGGTAAATGATAGCAGCTTTGATCTGTTTGTAGCTAAAACAGCGCCGGATATCGTGCTTTTTGACCGTTTCATGATGGAAGAGCAGTTCGGCTGGCGTGTCGAACAAGCCTGCCCTTCAGCGCTGCGCATCCTTGAATCTGTCGACCTGCATTTTCTACGCGATGCCAGGTGCAGGGCAGTGAAACAGAAGCGTGAAATGGAGCCGAACGACCTGTTTAGTGAAATGGCGAAGCGTGAAATTGCGGCAATTTACCGATCCGATCTTACCATCCTTGTTTCCGACTATGAACAAAAGCTGCTCGAAGAGACCTTTGCAGTACCATCCGCCCTGCTTCATCACTGCCCGTTTATGTTTGATGAAACGAGTATTGCAGACCCTGTTCCCGGCTTTAAAGAGCGCCAGCACTTCATCACCATTGGCAACTTTCGCCATGCCCCCAACTGGGATGCCGTATTATGGTTAAAGCAACTCATCTGGCCGCTGATCCGCAAACAGCTTCCTGAAACCGAGCTACACATCTACGGCTCATACCCGCCGCGCAAGGCCACAGCGCTGCACAAACCCGAAGAGGGTTTTCATCTGCTTGGCTGGACCCATGATGCCATGGAAGTAATGAAACAGGCTCGAATCTGCCTGGCTCCATTGCGATTTGGCGCCGGCATCAAAGGCAAGCTTGCCGATGCCATGCTTGCAGGCACACCCGGTGTCACAACCAGCATCGGTGCGGAAGCAATGACCGGCGGACTACCCTGGTGTGGCGACATTAAGGATGACCCGGAAGACTTTGCACAAGCTGCAATCAAACTTTATAAGGATCAAGATGCATGGTATCAGGCACAAAAGCATGGTTTTGACATTGTCCGCCAGTTCTTTAACAAGAAAGGAAATAGTAAGGCATTGATTCATCGCATTCATCAGATCCGGGAGCATCTCGAATCACATCGCCTGCATAACTTTACCGGCTCAATGCTGCGTTATCACCATCACCGCAGCACA
This sequence comes from uncultured Zetaproteobacteria bacterium, assembly GCA_964559845.1. Lineage (GTDB taxonomy): Bacteria > Pseudomonadota > Zetaproteobacteria > Mariprofundales > Mariprofundaceae > WSZY01. The sequence continues at coordinate 5,457 of CAZLJF010000085.1, forward strand.
GAATTTATGTCCCGCTGGATCGAAGCCAAGAACAAGACAATATAAACGTGCCAAATTGTAACCAACGCTCTCTGAGCGAACACATGTAGGAATTTCCCGGGTTGTTTACAGGATTTCTGAGATGAGGAGATTCTGTAG
>CAZLJF010000086.1:0-5489 GCA_964559845.1 uncultured Zetaproteobacteria bacterium
CTTCGAGCATTTCTACGGACAACAAAAATGTAAACAACGCAAGAATTCCTAACATGTGAACTCATGGCCGTAAAGTAAAACACAACATGATACATGCAGCAATCCCATTATCCTCTCTTTCAGACACGCATTGGAATCATGTTGTATGGATGCTAGGTTTCGTTGTTAATTTCACCAAAGGGTATCTCATGCCGGAACATTCAGCCTCTCTGCTTCAAAAACAGCTTAACAATCGCATTCTCCTTCTTGATGGCGCCATGGGCACGATGATTCAATCCTACAAGCTGGAAGAGGCTGATTATCGTGGTGAACGCTTCGCAGACTGGCCCGGTGAACTGAAAGGCAACAACGACCTGTTAAATCTGACCCGGCCACAGATTATCCGCGATATTCATACAGCCTATCTTGAGGCAGGCGCAGATATTCTTGAAACGAACACCTTCAATGCCAATGCCGCTTCCATGGCCGATTACGGCATGGAATCGCTTGTGTATGAGCTTAATGTCGCAGGGGCAAGGCTGGCGCGAGAGGCTTGTGATGCCGTTGCGACCAGTGACAACCCCCGTTTTGTTGCCGGTGTGATTGGCCCGACCTCACGCACCGCCTCCATTTCGCCGGATGTGAATGATCCGGGCTTTCGTAATGTCACTTTTATGGAACTGGTGGAAAGCTACAAGGTGGCGACCAAAGGATTAATGGATGGCGGCGCAGATATCATTCTGATTGAGACCGTTTTTGACACCCTCAATGCCAAGGCTGCTGTCTTTGCCGTAAAAGAGGTGTTTGAGGAGGCTGGCTGCGAACTGCCTATCATGATTTCCGGCACTATCACCGACGCCTCGGGACGCACCCTTTCCGGCCAGACAGCTACCGCTTTTTACAACTCACTTGCACACGCCGAACCGATCTCGATTGGCCTGAACTGCGCTCTGGGAGCAGGAGAACTGCGCCAGTATGTCGAAGAGCTGGCCGCTACTGCCAGCTGCTATATCAATGCCCATCCCAATGCCGGACTGCCCAACGCCATGGGCGGTTATGACGAGACACCGGAAGAGATGGCGGCAGAGATCGGCGAATGGGCGCGTTCGGGGTTTCTGAACATCATCGGTGGCTGCTGCGGCACCTCCCCGGCGCATATCAAAGCCATGGCAGAAGCCGTAGAAGGTGTGGCCCCGCGTCAAATCCATGATACCAGAGTGCAGTGCCGCCTGTCTGGTTTAGAGCCTTTACATATTGATGATGAGTCCCTGTTTGTAAATGTCGGTGAACGCGCCAATGTCACCGGTTCCGCCAGGTTCAAACGCCTGGTCATGGAAGGCGATTATGATACGGCGCTGGATATCTGCCGTGAGCAGGTCGAAAACGGCGCCCAGATCATCGATATCAACATGGATGAGGCGATGCTTGATGGCGTGGCGGCCATGCGCACCTTTCTCAATCTTATCGCCTCTGAACCGGATATTTCCAAGGTTCCCGTGATGATCGACTCCTCGAAATGGGAGATTATTGAGGCTGGCCTGCAGTGCATTCAGGGCAAAGGCGTGGTCAACTCCATCTCGCTTAAAGAGGGCGAAGCGGCTTTTATTCATCATGCCAGACTGATTCGAAAATATGGTGCAGCAGCCATTATCATGGCCTTTGATGAGGATGGACAGGCCGATACATATGCACGAAAAATCGAAATTTGCGAGCGTTCGTACAGGATTTTGACGGAAAAATGTAATTTTCCGCCTGAAGACATCATTTTTGATCCCAATATCTTTGCCATTGCCACAGGTATTGAGGAACACAACAACTATGCCGTCGATTTCATCAAGGCGACCGGCTGGATCAAAAAGAACCTGCCGCATGCGATGGTTTCCGGCGGTGTTTCCAATGTCTCTTTCTCATTTCGTGGCAACAACCCGGTGCGCGAAGCGATCCACTCGGTATTTCTGTATCACGCCATCAAACAGGGTATGGATATGGGCATCGTCAATGCAGGCCAGCTGGCCGTCTATGATGATCTGCCTGAAGAGTTGCGTGAGGCGGTGGAAAACGTGGTGCTTAACCGTCGTGATGATGCCACAGATCGTCTGCTGGAGATTGCCGAGAACTATCGCGGCGATGGTGTTAAGGCCAAAAAAACCGATGATGAGTGGCGCAGGCTGCCGGTAGCCAAACGTCTGGAGCATGCGCTGGTCAAGGGTATTGATACCTATGTCGATGCGGATACCGAAGAGGCTCGACAGGCATTTGATACGCCGATTGAAGTGATTGAAGGCCCGCTGATGGATGGCATGAATGTCGTTGGCGACCTGTTTGGCGAAGGCAAGATGTTTTTACCACAGGTGGTCAAATCCGCACGCGTCATGAAAAAGGCCGTGGCCTATCTGATGCCGTTTATTGAAGCGGAAAAAGCCGAAGGTGTGGATTCATCCAACGGCAAGGTGCTGATGGCAACGGTGAAGGGTGATGTACATGATATTGGCAAGAATATCGTCGGTGTTGTGTTGCAGTGTAACAACTTTGAGGTCATTGATCTGGGGGTAATGGTTCCAGCCGCTACCATTCTTGAAGAGGCCAGAAAGCATGATGTGGATATCATCGGCCTCTCCGGCCTGATTACACCGAGCCTGGATGAAATGGTGCATATTGCCAGAGAGATGAAGCGACTGGGTTACAGCAAACCGATCATGCTTGGCGGCGCAACCACATCCAAAGCCCATACCGCTGTGAAGATTCTGCCGGAGTACGATGAGCCGGTGATCTGGGTAAAAGATGCCTCGCGTGCCGTGGGCGTGGCGCAAAACCTGATTTCTGAAACCTGCCGTGATGACTTTGTGAAGAAGATACGCGAGGAATACGAAGGCGTGCGTGATCGTTATCTGGGCAGACAGAAACAGACGGAGTGGCTGACGCTGGAAGCCGCACGGGCCAACCCTACAGCCTTGAACAGTGACACGATTGCCCCCGTACCGAGGCAGTCAGGCGTACAGGTGCTGGATAATATTTCTATTGCCGATATTCGGGAATACATTGACTGGACACCATTTTTTGGAGCCTGGGAACTCAATGGAGCCTATCCGCGCATTCTGAATGACCCGCACAAAGGTAAAGAGGCCCAAAAGCTGTTCGATGATGCACAGTACTGGCTGGACAAGATTATCAGTGAAGGCTGGTTTACCGCCAAAGCCGTATTTGGCCTGTTCCCTGCGGTTTCAACCGAACAGGATAGCGTCAAAGTATTTGCCGACGAAGAACACAAGCAAGAACTGGCACAATTTCATTTCCTGCGTCAGCAAACGGACAAAAAAGACAACCGTGCCAACCTCTGCCTGAGTGACTTTATCGCCAGAGATGCCCGTGACCATATCGGCGTCTTCGCTGTTGCCATCTTCGGCGCAGAAGAAAAAGCCAGGGCTTATGAGGCCGGGCATGATGATTATGCAGCTATTATGATCAAGGTACTGGCGGACCGGCTGGCTGAAGCGCTGGCAGAAATGCTGCATAAGGATGTACGTACCCGCTATTGGGGCTATGCTAAGGATGAGACGCTATCGCATGAGGCGCTCATTAAAGAGCAATATCAGGGTATTCGCCCTGCGGCGGGCTATCCCGCCTGCCCGGAACACACTGAAAAAGGCACACTCTGGCGGCTTTTGGATGTGGAAAAAAATATCGGTATGAAGCTGACCGAATCATATGCCATGTTACCGACTGCTGCGGTATCGGGTTTATATTTTGCCAACCCCGAATCGCACTACTTTATGGTGGGCAAGATCAATAAAGACCAGGTGGAAGATTACGCCAAACGTAAAGGCATGAGCCTGAAAGAAGCTGAAAAGTGGCTGGCTCCGAATTTAGGATATTGATTGGCCCTCACAGAATCCGAAAAGCTATTTGAGGAGTTCTGTAAGCAGAACTCGATTCAATTCGAGCGCATTCCTGAGTGTCATCATCGCACTCCTGACTACCGAATCTATATCTCAGACCTCGAAGTAATATGTGAGGTGAAACAAATAGACTTTAGCGAGGAAGAAATCAAAGCTGAGGCTGCAGCTGAACGGGGTGAAATTGTTTCCTATGGTGGATCCATTGGTGCAAAAGTAAGGAAACGAATTGATAGCGGATACGACCAAATTAAACGTTATGCTAAAGGCCGTTGTCCGGGAATTCTCGTTCTTTGGGAACAGTCATGGATTCCCAGACATTTAGAATCTCACCATATTCGAGCCGCAATGTATGGGTTTGATTCCATCGTTGTTGCTGTCCCTAAAGACCCTTCATCGCCATTGAAAGTGATAGACAGGAAATCTGGACCTAAAAAGAGAGTTTCTGAATCACATAACAGATCGTTGAGTGCAATTGCGGCCATTCGTCGTAGCAATGATGGAGACATCATTGAATGCCGCATTTACCACAACAGATTTGCTTTGATACCGCTACCGCCTGAAACGTTTAGTTTAAAACATGTTTGGCAATTCAGGTTACGCGAAAAAAACCCTGGGCAATTCGATGAGTGGGAAAATATACCCCCATCGCCATAGGAGAAATTCAAGGACAGTTTACCTGCTCCTGTATACATCCCTTCGATGCCCTATCTTTACCACACAAACTGTTAAAACATCATCTTCGATATCATACAGAATCCGATAAGTTCCCTGTCTTATTCTATATTTATCGTCGCCGGTAAGCATTTCCGACTGAGGTGATCTTGGATCATCAGCCAATAATTCAATCCGTGCTAAAATCCGTTGTATATCTCTCTTTGGAATTTTCCGCAGATCTTTTTTTACCGATTCCTTAAAACGGATACTATATCGTGCCATCAGACTTCAGCTCTTTGAGCATGGTTTCATAGCTGATGGTCGGTTCAGATTCACGCGCTTCAAATGCAGCCAGATCCTGCTGATCTTCAAGCAATGAGTGCTTTACTGCCTCATTGACTAGATCAGAGACTGAACGATGCGTTTCCGCCGCTTTCAAACGAAGAACTTTATGAACTTTTTCATCAAAATAGATGGTCGAGCGTTTATTTGTTGATTGTGCCATAACATACCTCTCAACAGCACCTTATCACTAGAACGTTATAGCGTCAAAACCACTGATTTATCCATAAACATCAAATGCGCACTGTACTTGATGTACAGCTCGATAAGTTCGCGCGTCATTGAACCGTAAAATACAAAATAACAGGGATAATCCCAATCCTTATCCCTGATATTGGGATCTGCACCGGCCTCCAGCAGAATACGGATAGCATCGATATTTTTTCGGTAAGGTGAAGCGGTATTGATTCCCGGTCATTTAAGGCATTCAGATCAGCACCATGATCAATGAGGAAACGCATGACAGGCAGATGAGCATATTTCGTAGCATGATGCAGGGCCGTATTGCTCTTTTTATCAACGCCTGATTTCAGTATCTGCCTCAAATCCTCTTCATCACCGTTTTTAGTAATGGGATGGTCCGTCCCGCTCCCTAAACGGCATCGTAATGTGCCAGAA
>CAZLJF010000087.1:0-5270 GCA_964559845.1 uncultured Zetaproteobacteria bacterium
AAACATCAATAAGTTTTACTTATGATATTTATAACCATTATAAACATGTCTTTTTCATAAAATCGACTAGACTTGCGTTCAAGATACTCTGAAAAACTACATCCATGCAGCTTTTCAGTATGCAAAGGAAAAAGCGCGGTTTTTCCTTTGCTCACAAAATCAAACACTGATGTGCATGATTTTGGCGGCTCGTCCATGAGCTGCAAGGAAACGCTGATTTTTTCAGGCTTCCTTAAGTTTTTAATGCGGGAGCGAACCATGACCGACAAAGAACAGTACAGAATTCATGAAGAACCATTCTATCAGCCCCAGTCCGATGAGGTGGAACTCTATGAAGCCGCCTATGCCGCACGCCTGCCTGTGATGGTGAAGGGGCCGACCGGATGTGGCAAATCCCGCTTTATTGAATATATGGCATGGAAACTTGACAGGCCATTGATTACCGTGGCCTGTAATGAGGATATGACTGCTTCGGACCTGGTGGGCCGTTATCTGCTCGATGCCAATGGCACGCGCTGGCTGGACGGTCCATTGACAACGGCAGCACGCATTGGCGCGATCTGCTATCTTGATGAGGTCGTTGAGGCGCGTCAGGACACCACCGTGGTCATCCACCCACTGACCGATCATCGCCGCACACTGCCGCTGGATAAAAAGGGCGAGTTGGTGGAGGCACATCCCGATTTTCAACTGGTAATCTCCTATAACCCTGGTTATCAGAGCCTGATGAAGGATCTGAAGCAGTCCACCAAGCAGCGTTTTGCGGGCTTTGAGTTTGATTATCCTGCGGAATCTGTTGAAATCGGAATTGTCGCCAGGGAGACTGGTATTGATGCGGAACTGGCGGCCAAACTGGTCAAGGTTGGCGTGACGGCGCGCAACCTGAAAGGTCATGGCCTGGATGAAGGGATCTCTACCCGCCTGCTGACCTATGCGGCAGCACTGATCAAAGGCGGTATTGAGCCGAAGGCAGCATGCCGCATGGCGTTGGTGCGTCCGATTACCGATGATGCCGATATTCGCGACACGCTTGATCATGCCATTGATGCAATCTTTGGCTAAAGAGAGATAACGTATCATGACCGTTGCAACGGTTGAAAGAAGCATGGAAATTGAGATGTACTGGCAACGGCTGGGCTGCAATTTTGCCCAGGTTGACCGGGTCTTTGACGACTGTATGTTGGAGGCAAAGGCGCTGCTTTCCGAGCAGGGGCTGGTCAGCTATATCGAGCATGCCAGCTTTCTTGGCAAGATGGGACGCGGGCCGGAACCACTGCTGGTCTATCTCGAAGAGGCGCCCGGTGTTGCCGCCCTTGTGGGTGAAGATGCGCTGCTGGATCTGCGCGAGTTTGCGCATTTCATGTCCACTCATACCAATTTCAAGGCGATGGTGCCATTCCTGCAGACGATTGGAGCGGTAACGCGCCGTTTGCAGTCCTACGAATTGATGAAGCAGTATATTGAGGTGATTCGCGACATGATGCAGCGGACTTCCGGTTCGGTGCATGGTCACCATACGACATTCCCAAGTCCCGGATTGCCGGATCTGCTAAAACAGGCTCCCCGTCTGTTGACCGAGCTGTCGCTTGAAGGTTTCAGGAACTGGGTTGATTACGGTGTCCGCTACTACCGTAACCATCCCGACCGCCAGATCGATTATTTCAGTCTGCAGTCGGCCGATGCGCATGCAGTCATGCAGCGAGAGCGGCACGGCACGTTGCTGGTGGATAATGAGCGCAAGCTTGATGCCTATCTGCGCGGACTTTGGCAGGAATCGGATTATCTGGTGCCATACTCACTGGCCTTTGATGAGTTGCGCAAGCCGATGCCCTATTTTGACAAGCTGGGGATTCGTCTGCCTGATGTTTATGACGATGATCGCGGTGTTTCCGGCATCAATCGTTATCGTGCGGCACTGGCGCATATGGCGGCGCATCGCCGCTGGAGTCAGCAGATGATTGTCGATAACTGGAGCCCCTTCCAGCGTGTGGCGGTGGAGACATTCGAGGATTCGCGCGTTGATTATCTGGCTTGCCAACGATATCCGGGGTTGAAGAAACTGTTTCTGGCCCTGCATCCGCTGCCCAATGAGGATGATTTGAATCTTACGGACGTATCGCTGATCCGCTTGCGTCTGGCGATGGTCTCCAGGGCCATCCTTGACCCTGATTTTAAGTATGAAAATGCCGATGTGCGCGAATTTGTCGGCCGCTTTTTCGATGCCATGAAGGATGGTGAGTCGAGCAGCAAGGATATGGCCTCAATTGCCCTCTCCTTTATTGCCCGCACCCGTCGGCAGAGCGACCTGTCACCGAACATCTATTTTGATAATACCGAAGTGGATTACCGTGATGATAATCGCCATCTGTGGATCTACATCGAGGAGGGGGATGAGGAGGAGGCCTTCGAGCATCTCGACCAGCGCTCCGAACAGGAGGAGGTCAAGGGGTTGCCGCCACGCCATTATCATGAGTGGGATTACAATTCGCAGCATTACCGCCCGGACTGGGTGAGTGTTTATGAGGCATTACATCCGCGCGGTAATGCCTCTTTTATCGACAATCTTATTGCCAAACACAGCCGGCTGGCCAAGCGGTTGAAACAGATGCTCGATATGCTCAAGCCCCAGGATCGGGTGCGTATCCGCTATCAGGAAGAGGGCTCCGAACTTGATCTGGATGTGGCCATTCGTTCGCTGATTGATTTCAAGGGCGGGGCAACGCCCGATCCGCGTATCAACATGAGTCACCGCACTGCTGGCAGGGATATCGCCGTAATGCTGCTGCTCGATCTGTCACAGTCACTGGATGAAAAGGCCGAAGGGTGCAACCAGACGATTCTGGAACTCTCCCAGGAGGCGGTTTCCCTGCTGGCCTGGTCGATTGAGCAGGTGGGAGATCCGTTTGCCATTGCCGGGTTCCATTCCAATACCCGCCATGATGTACGTTATTACCATATCAAGGGCTATTCCGAGAAGTGGGATGATGAGGTCAAATCGCGCCTGGCCGCGATGGAGGCGGGCTTTTCAACCCGTATGGGTGCAGCGATGCGGCATGCCGCACACTATCTGAAGGCGCAACAGGCCGATAAGAAGCTGATGCTGATTCTGACTGATGGTGAACCGGCCGATATTGATGTCGATGATCATCAGTTGTTGATTGCCGATGCACGTCAGGCCGTCAATGAACTGAGCCGGGAAGGTATCTACACCTACTGCATCAATCTCGATTCCAAGGCGGATGAATATGTGGCTGATATCTTTGGCAGGCAGTACACGATCATTGATCATGTGGATCGTCTGCCGGAGAGACTGCCGGAGCTGTTTATCTCTCTGACAAAATAGCAATAAATACAGGCCGCATCGTGCGGCCTGGTGGAACTGTCTGTTATTCGCTGTTAGTCGGACATTTTTATCAATCACTCTCATATCAGGACGTTCAGTACATTAGGCATTGTTAATGAATCCGGATATGGATGTGGCTAAACAGCGTAATGACCAGGGCCGCCTTGGGGAGTAAAAGCAATCCGGGAGCCTGCTATAAGAAACCGATTGCTCCGAGGCTGATGGCTATCAGGGGAGACAGACCTGCAACCAGCCACAAGCGTGCAGAGGCAGGGGAGAATGCAATGCCCAGCACAAGCTTGACCAGTGAGTTGGCTGCACTGGCCAGAAGGATGCCCTGAGCAGCCAATGAGGGGGCCAGAGTGCCCCGGCTCATTTCACCCAGTGAGAGTGTAACCGGATCAATATCACTCAGGCCCGAAAGTCCGGCGACAGTCATCAGGCCTGCATCACCGAAATTGTTCCGGGCCATGTGAACAAAAAAGATAACAACTGCGTAAAGTCCCCCAAATGCCAGTGCTGTACGAAAAGAGAGCGGGTTGCTTTTGGGTTGATAGGAGGGGGGTATTCCGGATGGAGTTGATTTTCGCCACAGCAGAAATGCGATGCTGAGGCTGACAAGGGTTGCAGCAGCAAAGGGAGCGACCAGTTGAAGTGTAACTTCCGTATTAAACAGCAGTGTCAGGGCCAAGGTCCGTGGAAACATGGTGCTGCATGCCAGAATGGTCGCCAGCAGACAGGATGACTGCAATTCAGGCGTCGTACGATTCAGGCGGGCCATGGCAAGTGTGACGGCAGTGCTTGAGGTAAGGCCGCCGAGAACGCCGGTAATTCCCAGCCCGGCGCGATGACCGATCAGTTTTATGGCTGCGTAGGAAGCAAAGCCAATGCCTGAGATCAGCACAACCATCAGCCAGATATGCTGGGGATTAAGCGAGTTGTAAGGGCCATATGATTTGTCGGGCAGAATAGGGAGCACAACGACTGTCACAACAAGAAACTGTACGGTTTGCCGGATATCATGCTCGGAAAGTGAATGTGAAAAACGGTGCAGCACCGTTTTAAAGTGCAGCAGCGCAAAGACAACAACAGCCACTATCGTTGCCTGCAGGAGAAAGCCAAAGCCTGTCAATACGCCCAGCAGATAGGTCATAACAAGTACAATTTCAGATGTGATGCCCTTGTCGGTATCCGTGCCGCTCGTGGTTCGATGGTAGGAGAGCAGGGCCAGCAGGGCTGTAAATACAAATCCCAGGGCAACGGCCCACAGTACAAGGGTTCCGGGCAGCCATGTAAGCAGATTGCCTGTTAAGGAGACAAGCGCAAAGGTGCGGATACCTGCCGCCTCGTGATGGGGAGCTCTTCCTTCCATCTTGCGCTGGCCGTATTCGCGCTCCAGACCGATCAGAAGCCCGATGCCAAGTGCAGCCAGTGCCTGCATGAGTAAATCGATCTCTAATGGCATAGAGCTATTCTAGCAGCAGGGCGGAAAAACGGGCTATCCCGACGGGCTGCGCCCCAAATGAGGCTGCCCGACGTTGTTCACCGGTCATTTGGAACCATCAATCTCCCTTTTCTCGCCTTGATTAACCTCATTCGGGGCAGTAGCGCCAATACCGCAATTAGTATTAACAGGCCCTAATCTTTTATAGTGATGCTTCAGGTATGCGGTGATTATGCATATGGACAACGGGTGCATAGAGACATAATCGCTCTGCATCCGCTCCAGGCTGTTTGAGTCTCGCCAGCAGTTCCGGCCTGCCATAGTCACGACATCCGGGGCCGTGGCAAATGGTGATGGGCGGCTTCTTGTCTGAATTCATTGAACTGGAACTCTCCGCACTGGTTAATGGATGAAGGCTGATGCAGATATAGAGGTCACAGGGAGGCAATAGCCCCTGCAATCCGGTTGACTGCATCCTCCAGT
>CAZLJF010000088.1:0-5220 GCA_964559845.1 uncultured Zetaproteobacteria bacterium
TGATTGCAACCGGAACCGGTTCCGGTAAAACAGAATGTTTCATGTACCCGCTTCTCGATCACTGTCTGCAACAACATAGTGTCGGTCAAACCAAAGGTATCAAGGCCATCGTGATCTACCCGATGAATGCGTTGGCAACTGATCAGGCCAAACGTTTCGCACAGTTGATCCATCAGTCATCCAGCATGCGGGGTAAGTTGAGAGTGGGTCTCTTTATCGGAGAGGGCGAGGATAATCCCTCCCGTCAGATGAGCCCGGCCATGGTTATTACCGACAAGAATGAGTTGTGCAACAATCCGCCCGATATCCTGCTTACCAACTACAAGATGCTGGACTTCCTGCTACTGCGTCCACGGGACCAGAAACTGTGGCGATTCAATCAGCCGGAAACACTGCGCTATCTGGTTGTCGATGAGTTACATACCTTTGACGGAGCACAGGGTACTGATCTGGCCTGTCTGATCCGCCGGCTGAAAGCGCGACTGAACACCCCTAAAGAACATCTGATATGTGTCGGCACTTCGGCCACGCTGGGTAGTGGTGATGAGCAGGGGGCATTGCGGCAATATGCCGGGCAGATATTTCAGACTGTGTTTGACAGTAACAGTATTATCGGAGAATCCAGACAGACACAGGATGCATTTCTTGCCGGAGCCCCGATCAAGTATGTGTTGAGTCCCAGTGATGGTCTGCACCATGTGCTCGACCCTGATCAATATGCAACGGCAGAAGCCTATCTTGCTGCGCAGTATGCCTTACTGTTTCCTGAGGAAGATGTGGCACAGCCGGATAGTGCGACATGGAGAGTGTCTCTCGGAAATCAGTTAAAAGAACATCAGTTGTTTTATAATCTGCTGCGCAGTCTGGCAAAGCAGCCTAAAGCGCTGGATGAGCTGTCTGCTGATCTAAAACGGTCATTGCCGGCGTCAACCCACAGCGCGGTATTATTGTTAATCAATAGCTTGTGCGCGTTGATCTCTATTGCCAGAGATGAGCATGGGCAGCCGCTGGTGAATCTCCGCATGCAATTATGGGTGCGTGAGCTCAGGCGTATGGTAACCCCACTGAGACAGCCAGTTGATGATGCTGGCGATAAGCTGCCAATCCCTCTTGGTTTTGCCGATGACCATAAACAGGTGGTCGGCGATTTATATTTGCCGTTGGTGCAATGTACCCATTGCCATACTACTGCCTGGCTGGCGCGGAAAGTTACAGGGGAGCATCAGATTCAGACGGATTTGCGATCTATTTATCAGGCCTATTTCAGTCACGACCCTGAATCAATCATGTTGCTGCCATTGACGGGTGACGAGCGGGAGCCAGACTGTAAAGGGGCGGAGCGCTACCTGTGTGCTCATTGCGGACAACTACAGAAAGGATCGGATCAAGGCGGAAAAACATGCCTTGTTTGCGGTGAATCTGAACTCCATCGCGTTTTTGAGCCGTTGATGACACGAGATAGTAGCCGTGGACGCGTCAGTGATCACCATTGTCCGGTGTGCAGTGCGCAGGATTCGATGATGGTCTTCGGATCACGCGCAGCCAGTCTTTCCAGTGTCGCTGTCCATGGCGGTTTTGCCTCTGCCTATAACGATGATAAAAAACTGATCGCCTTTTCAGACGGGGTGCAGGATGCCGCGCACCGGGCCGGCTTTTTTGAATCACGTACCTGGCAACATAATATGCGTATGGCCATCGCCCAGGCTATTCCGGAACAGGGGATGCCGCTGCCGGACTACTATAAGCATTTTCCGAAGTTCTGGCGGGATAAGGGCATGAATCCCAGGGCACTGGATGAAGTGCCCTATATCTGTCAGTTCATTGCGCCGAATATGCTCTGGTACCGGGATTACGTTTCATTAACCGAGCAGGGCGTGGCCCCCGAAAATAGCAGACTTACCGATGATATCGGCAGGCGTATGGAGTGGGAGGTGCTGGCTGAATTCGGTTATCGCGCCCGCATTGGCCGATCTCTCGAACAGACGACGACAGCGGCGATGGGTATCCGGACTGAATCCATCGAGGCATCTGCTGAAGTCCTGCTTTCACCCATTCGGGAAGAGTTCGGCTTACGCCATGTCAGCAAGAAAGCATTGTTCCACTTTCTGCTTGGATTACTTGTTTATATGAAGCAGAGGGGCGGCATTTGTCACCCATTTCTTGATGCTTATATTGCATCAGGCGGTCGCAATTTCTTGCTTACAAGACAATCCTATCTGCCTGCATTTACGGATTACACCGCATCACCGTTATTTTTATGCAATGCAACACGCAAGACCAAATTCGATACGCTTGTCCTGAAGAATGGAAGAACCTGGTATCAGTCCTGGTTTGATAAAACCCTTGGTCGCGATGGGCTGACTGCCGATAAGGTGGAGCAGGCTGTATATCCAATCGTGCTGGATGCCTTGGTTCAAACCGGCGTATTGATTGAAATGGATGCCAAAGGCGATGTGCTATGGGGACTGAATCCGGCGCACCTGTACCTGAGCAGAGCGGCAACCGTACTGGAAACAGCAAATCAGCGTGACCGGCTTGTCGTACCAAAAGAGATGTCTGAAGCACTAACGGGGATGCCTTCCATTGCTAAATACGATGATGGTAACTATCGCATCACAGACAAGCCTCAACATTGGTTGACCAGGCTTTATTTGCAGGGAGAAATTCACCGGGTTATCGCCAGGGAACATACAGGACTGTTAAGCCGGGAGGTACGCGAGAAAATCGAGAATGAATTTATCAGCGGTGAACAACCCTGGTATCCGAATCTGCTCTCGGCAACACCGACGCTGGAGATGGGCATTGATATCGGTGACCTTTCCTCTGTGCTACTCTGTTCAGTGCCGCCTGCGCAGGCAAGTTATCTGCAACGTATAGGTCGTGCCGGGCGCATTGACGGCAATGCCTTTAATATGACTGTGGCTGCCGGTGCACCTCACGATCTCTATTTCTATGCCGATCCAGCCCAGATGATGGCCGGCAGGATTGATACACCGGGCGTCTTTCTCAATGCGTCGACCGTCATCAAACGTCAGTTAACGGCATATTGTATGGACTGCTGGGTTGCTACGGGTATTGATGAACGGGCTGTGCCAGGCGGGCTTAAACCCGTGCTGGATAATGTTGAGAAGGGCAACTTGAAACAGTTCCCTTATAACTTCATCGCATTCGTTACCCGGCATGCGCCTGAATTAATGGAAGGCTTTCTAAAGCTGTTCGAGCAGGATTTATCGGAGACCAGTAAAAAATATTTGAGCCATTTTATTTTTGGTGATGCTGAAACGGATGTTGCAGAGCCTGGTGCTGATGGGCTCGAAATGTATCTGGTGAAACGGCTGTTTGAACTGATTAATGAGCGTAATGAGATAAAAAACAGGGTGTCAGAGTTGAAACGCTACCTGAACAAACTGGAAAACAGGCCTCAGGATGAATCTGTAAAGAACGAGATTCGGGATGTGAGCATTGAGCGTGGAGGTTTGCAGGCCATTCTGCGAGAAATCAATGGCAAACAGACCATGAATTTTCTGACTGATGAAGGCTTGCTACCTAATTATGCATTTCCGGAAGCCGGAGTCACGCTACGGTCGGTTATTTTCCGCAAGAAGGCAGAAGTTGACGAGAATGGAAAAGCATACGAAAACGTAGTGTTTGAATATGAACGTGCGGGCGCAATGGCGATTGGCGAATTAGCGCCTGACAATACGTTTTATGCCGGTGGCAGGAAGGTCTCGATTCAACAGATAGACATGCAACTGTCTAAAATCGAGTCATGGCGTTTTTGCCCAACCTGCTCCCACTCGGAGATGGTCGTGGGGGAGGAAACACTTGGTTCTTGTCCACGTTGCAGAAACATCATGTGGGCCGATGCAGGTCAGCGGGTGCAGATGCTTCGCTTGCGGCAGGTCATGGCCAATACAAGTGATCGCGATAGCCGTATTGGCGATGACAGTGATAACCGGGAACCTACTTTTTATACGCGACAAATGCTGGCTGATTTTGAAAAAGAGAGCGTTGAGGCTGCCTGGAGGATCAAGAGTGATCGCTTGCCATTCGGGTTTGAATTTATTCGCAAGGCCACCTTCCGGGAGATGAATTTCGGTGAAATCGGTGGCAATACCGAACTGATCCATATTGCCGGTGAGGAGGCGTCCCGACCGGGTTTCAAACTCTGTAAACATTGCGGGAGGGTGCAGGATAAAAGGCAGAATAGAGAGCAGAAGCACGCCTACGCTTGCAAGGTCACAGATAAGACGGATGAGCAGAACCTGATTGATTGTCTGTATCTGTACCGGGAGTTTACTTCTGAAGCGCTGCGCATTCTGTTGCCTGTCAGCACAATTGAAGGCGAGGACCAGAGTCTGAACTCTTTTATTGCTGCGTTGCAATTAGGATTGAAACGAAAGTTCGGCGGGAAAGTCGATCATTTGCGGGTGATGGATTATGCCGAACCCATATCAGAAAATGGCACGACCAGTGATTGCCAGCGCCGCTATCTGATGCTGTACGATTCTGTGCCAGGAGGCACGGGATACCTGCATGAGTTGATGCAATCACCAAAGCAGCTGCTGGATGTATTCCGACAAGCGCGTGATGTGATGGCCACTTGTGATTGTAATCAGGATAAAGAGAAAGACGGTTGTTATAGCTGCCTGTATGCATTCAGAAACAGCCATGGCATGGAGACGACTTCCCGAACTAAGGCGGTAGATCTGTTCAGTCGTATTCTTGAGCTGAGTGATCAGTTTGAAACCGTCGGCAGTATTAATGAGATTACTGTAAACCCGGTGCTTGATAGTGAGCTGGAAACACGCTTCATCGAAGCCATCAAACGCATGGCGATGGGTGAAGGGCATGACTTGCTTGATGATGTTCGTATTCAGCAAGATGTGGTGAATGGTAAGCCCGGTTATATCCTGACTATTGGTGAACGCATGTACACCATTGAGCCTCAGGTGAACGTGAATATGGCCGATGGCGTGGCCATGGCATCGAAGCCGGACTTCATGATCTGCTCTGCTCGAAGCAGTTCTGCATTCAAGCCGGTTGCACTTTTTATGGATGGTTATAAATATCATAAAGACAAAGTGACCGATGATTCCGCCAAACGTATGGCGCTGGTTCAAAGTGGACAATTCTGGCAATGGTCGTTGACATGGGACGACGTACACAGGGAGTTTGCCAGATCTCATACGGAATCCAGAAATCCATTTGCAGAGGGTT
>CAZLJF010000089.1:0-5204 GCA_964559845.1 uncultured Zetaproteobacteria bacterium
CCCATCGCAACACTTTACCTCCGTAAAGTGTTGCACTTCTATTTTGAGCCCGCCATCAATAACACGGAAGCCTTCAAGCTCGAAATAGTGGCGAAACTGGCTGGTCGCCTTCAACAGCAAGAGCTGGAATGAGGCCTCGGCAGCTTCATAGGTGTAACCCTGCGCCTCCAGCTCCTTGACCTGTTTCAGCGCCTTGGCAACAGCCGGGTCTTCGGGATCCAGGCCATGGTCAAGATCCATGTTATCCAGTTTGACGATGACATTGCTTTTGCCCGCCTGATCCGACAGCAGAATGCGCTGCTGGTTGCCAACAAGATCGGGTGAAATGTGTTCATAGAGCTCGGATGCCTTGCGAATGGCTGAGACATGAATACCACCCTTATGGGCGAAGGCATTCAGGCCGACAAAAGGCTGATGTTTCCACGGCAGGCGGTTGGCCATCTCGTTGACAAAGCGGGAAAGGGCGCCCAATTGTTGCAGCTGCCCGGATGAAATGCCGCAGTCGATTCCCATTTTCAGTTGCAGGTCAGGAATAATGGAGATCAGATTGGCATTGCCGCAACGCTCGCCAATGCCGTTGATCGTGCCCTGCACATGGCTTGCGCCTACACGTGCGGCTGCCAGTGAGTTGGCAACAGCCAGTTCGCAATCATTATGGGCATGAATACCGATTGTGCTGTCCGGAAACTGATTCAGCATCGCTGTAACCACCTCTGCAATGCGATAGGGGATGTTGCCGCCATTGGTGTCACAGAGAACCAGCGTATCTGCACCGCCCCGGCAGGCAGCATCCAGTACCTCTGTGGCATAATCCGCATCGGCGTTGTAGCCATCAAAAAAGTGCTCGGCATCGAAAAAGACGGTGTCAAAATGCTGTTTCAGAAACTGGATGGAATCATGTACCAGTTCGAGGTTCTCTTCCCTGGAGATACCGAGCGCCTTGGTCACATGCAGATGCCATGCCTTGCCAAAAATACAGGCGGCATCGGCGTCGCTCCGGATCAGCTTTTGGAGTCCGGGGTCAAGCGCAGCAGCATTTCCGGGGCGGGCGGTGGAGCCGAAGGCAACCAGTCTGCTATTTGACCAGTTTCGCTTACGCATCAACTCGAAAAAGCGGTCATCCTTCGGGCTGGCGCCAGGCCAGCCACCCTCAATCCACTGTATGCCGAACTCTGCCAGTTGCTCTGCAATACGTTTTTTATCCTCGGCGGAAAAATTGATGCCGGCTGTCTGGCTGCCATCGCGCAGCGTGGTATCAAAAATATGAACCTGTGGAGCAGAAGGCATAATGATCTCCATGAAGAATTGAGCGCTATACTCTATGACTTTCGTATCATTACTGTAAGTATTCGATGCATGTTTCTGAATGTGGAAAACAGGAGTGTATATGCGTGCGATCATGATGACTGAACCCGGAAATCCTGAGGTGCTTAAACTTCAGGAGGTTGACCGGCCTGAAATCATTAACCCGGATCAGTTGCTGGTGCGGGTGATGGCAGCAGGGGTTAATCCGATCGATACCAAGCTGCGTGAGCGCGGGCTCTATTTCCCGGATGGGCTGCCTGCTATCCTTGGCTGCGACGGTGCCGGTATTATCGAGGCCGTGGGTGATGAAGTTGACCGCTTTAAGCCGGGAGATCAGGTCTATTACTGCTATGGCGGGTTGGGACAGAAGAGTGGAGACGCCTCTGTTGGCAACTATGCCGAGTATGCTGTGGTGGATGAGGCTTATGTGGCTATCAAGCCTGCCGGCCTTGGTTTTGATCAGGCTGCCGCTGCACCGCTGGTATTGATCACCGCGTGGGAAGCCCTGTTTGACCGTGCCCGCATTCGTTCGGGCCAGAAGGTGTTTATTCATGCCGGAGCTGGTGGCGTGGGCCATGTGGCGATTCAGCTGGCAAAAATTGCCGGTTGTGAAGTGGCGACTACAGTCAGTTCCGGGGAGAAGGGGGCGTTTGCCCGTGAGCTGGGGGTGGATCTGGCCATCAACTACAGGGAGCAGGATGTCAGCGAAGCGCTGCTGGCATGGACGGAAGGCGCCGGTGTGGATGTGGCCTTTGATACCGTGGGGGGAAAAGCCTTTAACCAGCTTGTTCCGGCCATGGCGCATTATTCTGATCTTGTGACGATTCTGCAGGTGCCGGATGATACGGATTGGAAGAGCCTGCGGCTGAAGAATGTGCGGGTAAGCCAGGAACTGATGCTTTCACCGATGGTGTATGGCCTGCGAGATGGAGCTGAGCATCATGCCGATATTCTTGAACAGTGCGCACAGCTGTTTGATGAGAACAGACTCTCCATCTTTGTTGCCGATGTGTTACCGTTGGAAGGTGCGGCGAAGGCGCACCGGATGATTGAGCAGGGTGGTATGACCGGTAAACTGGTTCTGGATATATCCGGAGAACTGTCTGTAGAGGAGGAAGAGTAAGCGATGCCGATTTATGAATTCCAGTGTAAAGATTGTGATACCAGGTTTGAGACGCTGGTTCGAAATAATGAGACGGCTCAGTGCCCGAACTGTTGCAGCGAAGCATTGAACAAGCTGATTTCGGCACACTCAGTCGGTAGCAACGCACCGGACACACCATGCGGTTCCGCACCATGCTCGCCGGCTCCGGTGTGCGGCATGGGTGGTTGCTGTTCCGCTTAAACGGTAGCGATCATCGTTGCTCGCATAGGTGCCGGATAACCCTCGATGGTTTTGCTGCGATCATCCGGATCAAGAAAATCGGGCAGGGATTCAAACTGCATCCATTCCGTAGATCGCTGCTCCCCGATCGTGGTTGTGCTGACATCCACGCAGCGGATGTTCTGAAAGCCTGTCCGTTTCAGCCATGTCCCAAGCATGGAAACCGATGGAATGAACCAGACATTGCGCATCTTTCCATAGCGTTCTTCGGGGATCAGGCAGCTGTTTTCATTACCCTCAATGATAAGCGTTTCCAGTACCAGTTCACCGCCGGGACGGAGCAGTTCCCTGAGCTGAAGAAGATGATCCAGTGGAGATTTCCTGTGATAGAGAATGCCCATGGAGAAGAGGGTATCGAAGATGCCCATCTTCGAAGGCATGTCATCAATACCGACCGGTATAATGAATGCTCTGGAATCAGGCGAATAACGTTTCACTGTGGCAAAATGGAGCGAAAACAGGGGGGTGGGGTCAATGCCGACTACCAGTTCAGCGCCTGCGCCCAGCATGCGCCACATGTGATAACCGGAGCCGCAGCCAACATCAAGGATGGTGCGCCCTTCAAGCGGGGAGATATGATCCCTGATGCGATTCCATTTCCAGTCCGAATGCCACTCGGTATCGATATGGACTCCGAAGATATCAAACGGTCCTTTGCGCCACGGGTGCATTTTTTTCAGGGCAGCTTCGATCTGCTGTTCCTTCTCTTTGCAGTCGGCTGCTGTTCCGATGCGAATGCTGTCCACACTGAAATCGACAGATGATGGAGTGATATCCGGCAGAGCATGGAAACCACTGCTCCAGCGGGGCAGATCACCATGTTTGAGAATCTTGCGCCACCCCTGCTCATTCAGCTGCATCAAAGCATTAGAAAAAGAGAGAAGCTTTGAGTCCAGAATGGCCTTTTTCAGGCGTTTTCCTTCGGTTGTTTTGTACTCTTTCATATGAATGACTATTTATAGGCAATGATGGAAGAAAAATTAAAACACTGGAACCAGGTGTTGGCGCTGGAGAAGCCAGCCTGCTTCAGTCGTACACGGTGTGTATCTACTGTTTCCGGAATCAGCACATTCTCCAATGCCGTGCGCTTGCGGCTGATTTCAAGTTCTGAATAGCCCTGTGCACGCTTGAATGCTTCATGAAGCTCAATCTGGCGCCGGTTCTCGCCGGCATCATCAAAGGCAATCTTCTCGGATAGGATCAGCACCCCTCCCGGCCTGAGTCCATGATATATTTTTTCCAGTAGCCCGAGGCGATTCTCTCTGGCGATGAACTGAAGTACGAAGTTGAGCACCACGACCGAAGCATTCTCGATTTCCGTTTGTAAAATATCCTGGCAGATAATCTCTATATCTTCGTCCTGAATGGCCTCTTTCATGATCTTTTTGCAGCGATCTACCATGGCAGGCGAGTTGTCGACACCAATCACCCTGCAACTCTTGCCGGAACTGCCCCGGTTCAGGGCCAGCGTTGCCGCACCTAAAGAGCAGCCCAGGTCGTAAAGGTTGCTCCCGGATTGTGCATACTGATGCGATAACAGCTCCACCATCTGCAGTGTCTGATCATATCCGGGTACGGAGCGGCTGATCATATCGGCAAAAACAGAACTCACTTTGTCATCAAAGACAAAGCCGTCACTGTGAATCTCAGATGTATAGATGGCATCACGACTCATATGGCTAAATCTGAATTAAAAACGGGGCAGTGGGAACTGCTAAAACCGCTTCATAGCGGCTGAATGTATTACTATCCCATGTGGACGTACGGTTTACTTTTGCAGGAATCTCTGCTACACATACTAAATGCTGCGCGGAAAGCAGGGTGGTCGTAAGAGCATGTCCGAATTATGTTGGCGTCTCACCCCTTTGTTGCGAGGAGGTTTGTGATGAAGCATATGTTGATTTCTTTATTGGCCGCCGTACTGCTGATGGCAGCGCCGGCAATTTCGGCTGCTGAAAGCGCAGTCGCTGAAATGGCGACCATCGTGATGCATCTGAAGCATTATCCGTCTGCCAGAGAGCAGGAATCGCTGGCACAGATTATTGCCGATGAGCAGGCCACGGCTGGTGAAAAGATGCTGGCAGGTGCGCTGATGCGTATGCAGCACCGTGTTGGCGGCGAGGATATGAATACCTTGCGCAGCCTGGTTAGCGATAGCAAAGCGCCACAGCCGGAACGGGAACTTGCTGACATTCTGCTCGGTATCGCCCATAAGCCATCCGGCAAAGATATGAAGCGTTTGAGACTGCTGGCGGAATAAATCCCCTGTTTGGGTTTGGGAAGGATGGGGGGAGGATGTTTTAATGAGTATGCTGTTGTCTAATTGCGGGTGCTCACTCTCCACGTTTATTATGTTTGTCATGACCGGGTTCATGGTTGTCTTCGAGGTCAGCGCGAATAGCGGGTTGGCCGCCTCATGATGGTGTCGGATGACGGTAAACGTTTCAGTGTCCCAGCCACGCGAGACTGTAAATTCAACTGTGTAAATGCTTAACTCGGCAAGAACTGAGAAAGG
>CAZLJF010000090.1:0-4862 GCA_964559845.1 uncultured Zetaproteobacteria bacterium
GTGAGAATTATCCAATGGTTACAATAGGTTATGAATTATTCAGGGGCGACTACATTAAAGGGATGTGATCAGGGCCTGTCTGAAAGGTGAATGGAAGAATGCCATGAATCAAAAACAACCCGTGTAAGTGATTGATTTTGCGTGAAAAGTTAAAACACCGGTTTAAGCTTTGCGTAGCTGAGTATTGCACAAACACAATAATTCAGCATCTCCTTGAACAGTAATACCTTGACTCTCTGCTTCAGTGGGGAGGGTGTAAGGGAAAGAGAAAAAAGATATTGCGGATGGCAGTCATTGCCGCGCGAGGAGCTAACGGTAACGTGCCTTCAGCATCTCCTCGACCAACTGGCGCATCGACACCCCTTTCATTACCGCTTCCAGCTTCAGCTCTTTATGCACCGCTTCGGGCAACTCGATATTGAGCCGTTTTAGTCTCTCGCCGCTGGACTCACGCACCCGTCGCACCGTCTCTTCCGTCACAGGCAATGACGGACTGTTCACATGGCTGCTGACAGCCTCCGCAGCACTGCTGATACCACTCTTTTTCAACTTTTTCATCGCCCTACTCCTGCAGCCATTCATCAATAGCCTGCCCGACCGCCTCAACATTCCGGCTGGCGGTTGTACCCGGAAACATCGTTGTAGGCGTTTCACCCTCACCCACCGAACGGGCAAATGCCTGATACTGGCCCATCGCCTTGAGAATCAGTCTGGCCGGTGTTTTACGCAGGGATGCCATCACATCACGTCCCAGTTGCGATTGATGCACAAAACGGTTCACGACATAGGCCGTCGGCTTACCTGTAGCCAGTGCAGTCCGGACCGACGGAGCAGATGCGCGCACATCGAGGGAAGAGGGTTGCACAGGGATCAGAATCGCATCGGAGACATTGACAGCAGAACGGGTCATCATCTGATCCGTTCCCGGTGTATCTATGATGACATAATCAACTTCCAGCTTCCTGCTGGCACGAATCTCTGAAGGCAGATTTGCCGCATAGACATCAACCTCTGCCAACTGGCTGTCAGGGGACTGCTGCTGCTTCCAGAACAGGGCCGACTTTTGCGGGTCAGCATCAATAATTGCCACCGACTTGCCCGACAGATGCCAGCGCGCAGCCAGCGACAGGCCAAGTGTCGTTTTGCCTACGCCACCCTTTTGATTGATCAGGGAGATAATTTTCATGTGTAACACCCTCCTCTTTGCATCTCTGCCGCATCAGGCAAAGTAGGCCACAATCAGGATTATTGTGCAATAACTCATTTGAATCTTTTATCATTTGCGCAAATTTTCGGACGGAACCAAAAAAAGGGCCTTTTAAGGCCCTTTTGTCACTATTCCCCAACCAACAAGTGGTTTCAGGCCAGTTTTTTGTATTTTATCCTGTGCGGCTGGGTTGCATCCTCACCCAGACGCCGCTTCTTGTCCGCTTCATAGTCGGCGAAGTTGCCCTCAAACCACTCGACATGCCCCTCACCTTCAAACGCGAGAATATGGGTGGCAACACGATCCAGAAACCAGCGGTCATGTGAAACCACCACGGCACAGCCGGCAAAGTCGAGCAGCGCCTCCTCCAGCGCACGCAGGGTTTCCACATCCAGATCATTGGTCGGCTCATCCAGAAGCAGTACATTACCGCCGCTCCTCAGCATCTTGGCCAGATGGACACGATTGCGCTCACCACCGGAGAGCAGCTTGATTCTCTTCTGCTGATCGCCCCCCTTAAAGTTGAAACGGGCGCAGTAGGCGCGGGACTGCACCTCCTGTTTGCCGAGCTGGATGAAATCGCGCCCCTCCGAAATCTCCTCCCAAACCGTCTTCTCCGGGTCGAGCGCATCGCGGCTCTGATCGACATAGGAGAGGTGGACGGTCTCGCCCAGTATCAGCTTGCCCGAATCGGGCTTCTCCTCGCCTGTGATCATCCTGAACAGCGTTGTTTTACCCGCACCGTTGGCGCCGATAATGCCGACAATCCCGCCCGGTGGCAGATTGAAATCGAGGTTATCGATCAGCAGACGGTCGCCGAACCCCTTGCAGAGACCCTCCGCCCTGATCACGGTATCCCCCAGCCGCTCGGAGACCGGAATAAAGATCTGCTTGGTGGCGTTGCGCTTCTGCACCTCGACGCTGCTTAGCTCCTCGAACGCTTTCAGGCGCGCCTTCGATTTCGCATGCCGCCCCCTGGTGCCGGCACGCACCCACTCCAGCTCCTGTCTGATCGCCTTTTGACGGGTCGACTCCTCCTTCTCCTCCTGTGCCAGCCGCTTCTCCTTCTGCTCCAGCCATGCCGAGTAGTTGCCCTCGAACGGAATCCCTCGGCCGCGATCCAGCTCCAGAATCCAGCCGGCCACATTGTCCAGAAAATAGCGGTCGTGCGTCACCGCCACCACGGTTCCCTTGTAGTCGTGCAGAAACCGCTCCAGCCACGCCACCGACTCGGCATCGAGATGGTTGGTCGGCTCGTCCAGCAGCAACATATCCGGATTGGAGATAAGCAGACGGCAGAGCGCCACTCGCCGCCGCTCGCCGCCGGATAGCTTGCTCACATCGGCATCCCAATCGGGCAGACGCAGGGCATCGGCGGCGATCTCCAGCTTGCGATCCAGATCGTGGCCGTCCACGGCGTTGATGAAATCCTCAAGTTTCGCCTGCTTCTTGGCAATTGCGTCGAAGTCGGCATCCGGCTCGGCATAGGCGGCATAGACCGCATCGAGCTCCACCAGCGCATCCTTGATCGGCTGTACCGCCTCCTCGACGTTACCGCGTACATCCTTGCTCTCATCCAGCTCCGGCTCCTGCGCCAGATAGCCGATCTTGATACCCGGCGCCGGGCGCGCCTCGCCGACGATGTCGGTATCGATCCCCGCCATGATCCGCAGCAGCGTAGACTTGCCCGCGCCGTTCAGGCCCAGCACTCCGATCTTGGCTCCGGGAAGAAATGAAAGATAGATATCTTTCAGAATCTCCTTCCTGCCGGCAACCATCTTGCCAACGCCCTGCATCGAATAGATATATTGATAATCCGCCATCTGTTACCTCTGTATTAAAATCGGGCGAAGCATAGCATTTCACCACAGAGAGCACAGAGGAAAGAGCTGCCCGGCGAGATTACAAAACACAACATTTCCGGATGAACAGAGCCGCTTTATGCCTCTTTCTCTCTTCTCTTCCCTTTCTGATTCCCTGTGAACTTCATGCCAGAAGACGGTTTTCAAAAATTTCTCTGTGCCCTCTGCGCTCTCTGTGGTTAACATCCCGCCGGCAACGGAGAAAAAACATGTCGGAATCTTTTGAAAAGAAACGTTTTGAAAATAAAATCATCATGGTTACAGGCGCTTCATCAGGCCTTGGCCGTGCCATTGCCCAGCAGGCGGGCGCCGAAGGGGCGGCAATCGTCGCCCTCGGTCGTGTGGAAGAGGCGCTTGAGAAAACCCAATCCCGAATCGAAGAGGCCGGTGGCCGCTGCCTCTGCATTCCTTTTGACCTCACAGAGTTCGACAACTACGGCAAACTCTTCCTCGCCCTGAAAGATCAGATTCCGCATCTGGATGGACTGGTTCATTGTGCCGGCAGCCTGAAACGCTGCGCACCGATGCAGCATGTGAAGCCGGACACATTCAGAGGGTCGCTCGACATTCACCTGACAGCCCCCAACCTGCTGACGCAGATCATGTTTCCGCTGCTCAAACGGGCCGAATCTGCATCGGTGATTTTCACCACCTGTGACATGATCGGCCAGGATCAGCCGAACTGGCACGGCTACGGCCTTGCCAAACGCGCGCTGGGCTATGCTGCGGCGATGTGGCAGGCCGAACATCCATCCAAACCGATACGTTTCAACACCATCAATCCGGGACGTATGCGCACCCGCAGTTTTGAGCGTGCCTATCCGGGATTAAGCCCGGCAACGGTTCCGGTTGCTGCAGATATCGCGCCAG
This sequence comes from uncultured Zetaproteobacteria bacterium, assembly GCA_964559845.1. Taxonomy (GTDB): domain Bacteria; phylum Pseudomonadota; class Zetaproteobacteria; order Mariprofundales; family Mariprofundaceae; genus WSZY01. Next base: position 3,940 of record CAZLJF010000090.1, read on the forward strand.
CCTTTTTGCAAATTCTGTCCGATGACGCACGCGAGATTCGCGGTCAATTACTACAGGCTGCTGATCTGCTGGAGAAAACGGTTAATTAGGGCTCGTGAGCACTGATTCCGGTTGTATCGACGCGCCCGTTTTTGTGATCCTGCAAGGCATTGCGAACCTCATGTGCCTGTTGCACATCAAGGCTTATCAATGCGCCTGTATTTGCCGACTGGCACATACACCCAATATGAACCATCACTATTTCTTGTAAAAGATTCAGAGTTCCGGGTGGAGTGCGCAAGTACGCAATCAAAATATTGCCTGAGCTATATCAGCACTTAAATCCGATGTCGTTTGAAGATGCTAAAGCCACAGAAAGCCTGCTTGCAGATGCACTCAGAAAACAAGGCCATGCCGTGTGGCAAAGGTGAATCACCCATTAGGGCAATTTGACAAAAATAATTAATTCTGGTAAAGAAAGAGCGGAGGAGAAAATAAAATGTGCTTAGATTTAGAATATTTTGAAGACGCTCCAAGAAGAAAATTTATGCGCGATCTTGTTGGGGTAACGACAGAAGAAGCCTTGGGAGCACTGTCCCTACACAACTCAACAGTTTGGCCAGTGGCAGTTGAAATGGCTGAATGGCTAAATGAAAACTGGAGCAAACGAGACATAGCTCTGAAGCTAGGGGTTGATAATTTAGAATTGATAGAATCAATAATAGCCGAAGGGGCTGAGTAACCCATGAATAACGCACTCTGGATTATCACATCAATCGTTCTGAAGAGTTCCGGGGACATAATACATAATCATTTGGCACGTACAGGCTAATACACCAATTTAAAATTATGCTATGGCTTAATATGTATTGTGTCCCCCGAACTGCGCCGAAAAGATGAGGTGCAAGTGGCAGGCCGATATGCCTTGGCAGGAGGTTATTCGT
>CAZLJF010000091.1:0-4803 GCA_964559845.1 uncultured Zetaproteobacteria bacterium
CCTGCTCAGCCTGATGCGGCCGGGCATTCAGGCCGCTATGGGCCATGAGTCGCTTCATATTGGTTGAAACGGAAGCTTCATCATCATCCTGCCCGAAATTGAGGCTGTTGAACGGAGCCTGACTGACACCCCCCTGGCGTTCGCTGAAAAATGCGGTGACGCCGATGGAACGGAACAGTTGCGAGTGAATCAGTTGTGGCTCAGTGGTAGGCATCGGCGAGTGATGAATCGAGTCTCTGAAGATCTTCAGGCAGCGGAGCCCTGCAGAGCAGCTGCTCGCCTGTGATGGGGTGTTTGAAACCAAGCAGCTCGGCATGTAGCGCCTGTCTGGAGAGTTCTTTTATGGTGCTGCGTGCCGGTTCGGGAATCTGTTTCCCCGGATTAAACTTTCTTCCATATGTTGTATCCCCGAGAATGGGAAGTCGTTCATGCGAAAGATGAACACGGATCTGGTGCGTTCTGCCAGTATGAAGCGTCAGACGCATTTTGCAAAACAGCTGCCCATAGATTTGCTCGACACTGGCATCGGTAATGGCCTCTTTACCGGTTGCGACAACAGCCATCTTCTGGCGATGCCGGGGATGGCGGGCAATAGGGAGGTCGATGCGCTGTTTGCGCCAGTTCGGGACTCCGCGGCACCAGGCCAGATACTGGCGGTCAATATCATGAGTGGAAAAAAGCGCCACCAGCCGCTGGTGTGCACGCTCTGTTTTGGCAATCACAAGACTGCCGGATGTATCTTTATCAATCCGGTGCACAATACCGGGACGCTCCACGCCATTGATCCCCGGCAGGCTGGGGCAGTGGTAGAGGAGGGCATGAACCAGTGTCCCATGCTCATGGCCATGACTTGGATGGACCACCATGCCGGCAGGTTTGTTGATAATAATCAGGTGCTCATCTTCAAACAGGATATCAAGAGCGATGTTTTCAGGGGCAAGTTCCAGCGGTTTGCTGGCTGGCAGGTCGATGCGGTAGCGCTCACCGGTTGCCACCCTCATGGATGGTTTCAGTATGTCGTGAGGACCATAAATGGCCTGCTCCCGTAGCAGCAGCTTGATACGGCTGCGGGAGAGCTGGCTAAGTTCGGAGAGCACATGATCCACCCGCTGACCATCCAGGTGCTCCGGAATGGTCAGCACGCAGCTGTTTTCATTCTGTTCGTTCAGGATGGCTCACTTGCGGCACTGCTGTTTTCCGAGGCGGCGGAAGCCTCAGGCTTCGACGCAGGTTCTGACCGCTTTTCACCGCCGGCTGTTGAAGCGTCCCCCTCGGAGGCCTGAACATTCTGACGATTCTCCGGCCTTTCTCCCGAAGGTTTACGGCGTCTGCGGCGGCGCCTGCGCTGTCCTTCCGGTTTCTTTTCGCCAGAGTTGTCTTCGGCCTGATCCTGAGCTGAACCGAGCTGCTTATCTTCGCTCTTTGGCTGCTGCACATCGCCATCCGGTCGGTTGCGCCTGCGACCGCGGCTACGGCGCGAACGCCCTTTTTTCTCATCACCCTGCTCAACGCCTTTCTCATCGGCGGAGTGCCGGGATTTTCCACCGCGCGGTTGCTGTTGACGGCTGCGTTGTCCGCCACCCTGGCCACGCCGTCCGCCGCCTCTTCTGTTACGGCTACCTGAACGTTGCTTGCGCTCTTCCTCCTCTTTCTTCTTTTTGCCGTTGCCAATAATGGCTTCGATGAGCAAGGCCCACCAGCCTTTGCCGCTTTTTCTTTTTGTCGCCTTTTTATCCGGTGCCGGCGGAATACCGACAACCGGCTTGCTTGGCTTGAGCTTGCGGCCGGAACGCGCCGGCTTTTTGCCTTTCGATGTATCCTCCAGCACCTCGATGCGTTGCTGGTTGTTCTCATTCCACTGGCGCTCAATGCGGTAATGGGGGCTTACCAGATCCGGACGAATCTGTAGTGTGATCTGCACATCGTAATTCTCTTCAATGCGGGCAATATTGGCACGCTTGTTGTTCATCAGGTATTCGCCGGTATCGGATGGAACCTGCACCACCAGTGTCGGTTTTTTACCCGCCTCAGCCAGATCTTCCATGCGGGTCAGCATCTGCAAGGCCATCGATTCAACCGTCAGTACATGGCCGCGGCCGGTACAGCGCGGGCAGACTTCCGAGGTCGTTTCACGAACGGATGGATGCAGGCGCTGGCGAGACATCTCAAGCAGGCCAAAGCGTGAAATACGGGCAAGCTGGATGCGGGCTTTGTCGGCCTTGGTAGCAAGCCGGAGCTTCTCTTCAACCTGCTGCGCATGCTTGCGTGAAGCCATATCGATAAAGTCGATCACAATCAGCCCGCCAATATCACGGATACGAAGCTGGCGTGCTATCTCTTCAGCCGCTTCAAGGTTGATGGCAAGGGCCGTGTCATCAATATGTTTGCCTTTGGTGGCACGCGAGGAGTTGATATCAATGGATGTCAGCGCCTCTGTCGGATCGAATACGATCGAGCCGCCGGAAGGCAGGCGTACTTCCCGCTCATGAATCTCTTCACACTGGGGTTCGATGCCATAATGGCGAAACAGCGGTTTCTTGCCCCGGTAGAGTTTCACCAGCTTCTCCTTGCCGGGCAGAACCGCATGCACAAACTGTTTGGTACGGGTGTAAATCTCATGATTATCCACCCATATCTCATTGATATCATCGGTGAAGTGGTCACGGATGGCGCGCGTGGCCAGATCACCCTCCAGATAGATCAGGGAGGGGGAGGGCGCTGATTCACCCTTGATACGAATCTCATCCCAAAGGCGGCGCAGGTAGGAGTAATCCCTCTCCAGGGAGTCAAGTGTCTGATCCTTGCCGGCTGTACGTACAATCAGGCCCATGTTGTCCGGTACCTGAAGCTGGGCGAGAATGGCTTTCATGGCACGGCGATCTTCATCGGAGAGCTTGCGCGAGATGCCGCCGCGGGTGGTGTTCGGGCTTAAAACAAGATAACGGCCAGCCAGTGAGATAAAGGTGGTGAGTGCTGCACCCTTGTTGCCCCGTTCTTCCTTGACAACCTGGACCAGAATCTGCTGCTTGTGTTCAAGTACATCCTGAATATTGACCTTGCGGGGGTCCGCGCTCTTGTCTGCGCTCTCTTTCCAGTAGTCGGGGTGAATTTCATTGAGCGGCAGAAATCCCTGGCGGTTTGAGCCGTACTCAACAAATGCAGCCTGCAGGCTCGCCTCCACCTTGGTGATGGTGCCTTTATAGATGTTCCCTTTGGTGAGCGCCTTGTGGGCCGACTCAATATCGAGTTCCTGAAGATATTCGCCATCAACAATGGCAACGCGGCTCTCTTCTTCGTGCGATGCATTGATCAGCATCAGTTTTTTAATAGTCATGCGACATCCTTATGCCGCCTGCGGTTTACATACAAAAAACTCCCCACCACTGTCACAAGTGGGGAAGTCACACAATCCTAATTGTTTCACCGGCTTACGATACGTTTCATGGTGCTGAATATGCCGTAACCGGGCTCAAACCGTCAGACGGATCACTTTTTATTCTGTGCATGCTCAACACGCAGGTGAGTCAGCTTCTGCCTGCCATAAACCGGTTTATCTATATCCCAATTCCGGTTTTATCAGTACACTGCCGGAGGCCTTTGTTGCCTGGATCACCTGGATATTTATCCGGTTTCAGGCGGCCATCACAGCTTGGGCAGGCAGCGTTAAATCACGTGGAGCTTGCTGCACAGAGCAGGAGACTAACGGAACGGAGGGTGTATTGGCAAGCTCGGAAGATGTCCAAGCCCGCATCATTATTGATAAAAATGAGGAAGGAAGCCGCCTGGATCGTGTGCTGGTTCGCCGCCTTGGCAGTGAAAAACGCACACTGATCATGCGCCTGATCCGCAAGGGCAACGTGCGGGTGAACGGTAAACGGCAGAAGCCCGAATCCCGTGTTCACTCCGGCGATGAGGTCTATCTGCCCAATTCACTGCGTGGCGGGACTGAACCGCAATCAGTTGATGCCATTCCGGCAAGCCTGCTCCGAAAAGTCGAATCGCTGGAAGTTCTGTATGAAGATCAGTGGCTGCTGGCCGTGCATAAGCCTGCCGGCATGGTGGTGCATGGCGGCAGTGGTCATGGGGCAGGGCTGATCGAAGCATTAAAAGAGGTGAGGGGACTAACAGACCTTCGTCTGGCGCACCGTCTTGACCGTGATACATCCGGCGTACTATTGATGGCGAAGAATCTGGAAGCGCTGCGCAAACTTACCGAATCCTTCCGCGAACGCGACATGCAGAAAACATACTTTGCATGGGTGAAAGGGCATCCCTATCCGTATGCAGGGCGCATGAAGTCCAGGCTTTCCAAGGGCATGGTCGTTGGTGGCGAGCGCATGGTGGTGGATGATGATGAGGGGAAAGAGTCGGTGACTGATTATCAGGTAGTGCTGGAGACCAGGCGTAATGGTTTTGAGTATGCGCTGGTGGCATTGAATCCACACAGCGGCCGCACCCATCAGTTAAGGGTTCAACTGCAATCCGAAGGTCATGCGATACTCGGTGATCCGAAATATGCGGAGAAAGAAGATATCAGGCAGTTCAGAAAACTCGGTGGCAAAGGGCTGGCGCTGCATGCCTGGCGACTTCGTTTCGAGCATCCCGTAAAACATCAGAACATTGAGCTTCGCGCATCATCGCCAGAAAGTTGGAAAAAGTTTTAACGACCTGCATGAAGGGCAGAGCGAAGCGATGTAGATAGATGTCACTACAAAAGGGTAAGAGGCAACCAACTGGTTGCCTCTTACAGCTTACTTGGTATTTTCAACACCTTTGTCGAACGCCTTGCATTATTGGGATGTG
>CAZLJF010000092.1:0-4731 GCA_964559845.1 uncultured Zetaproteobacteria bacterium
GCAAAACAACCATGGTTCAACAGGTTTTGGAACAGTTCCCTTCCGATCAGTACAGCTTCTTACCAGTTGATCGGCCAGATGACACATCTACATCAAGCATGGTCAACTTTTTCGGTGACGCTATTGATCTTTCATCCGGCCCTCGTGATACCCGGTGGCTAGTCAACCAGTGGCAACAGGCGCGTATTGCAGCACGAGAATCTGAAAGCGGCCATATTCTTATCTTCGACGAAATTCAGAAAATAACTCAATGGTCGGAAACTGTGAAAGGTTTATGGGACTCTGACCGTGCAGAAGGATTGAATCTGCATGTGATTCTTCTCGGCTCATCCCCCTTGCTCATGCAGCAAGGGATGAGCGAAAGTTTGACAGGGCGTTATGAGTTACTTTCGCTAACCCATTGGTCATTTATGGAAATGAACGATGCTTTTGACTTCGATCTTGATGACTACATCTACTTTGGTGGCTATCCAGGGGCGGCTCCGCTCATTCAGGAAGAGTCTCGTTGGCGTAATTACGTAACTGGTAGCCTGATCGAACCGAGTATAGAAAAAGACATTTTTGAAATGATCCGAGTTGATAAGCCTGCATTGCTGAAACAACTCTTTCACCTTGGGGCTGCCTATTCGGGGCAGATTGTGGCATTAAGTAATATGAAGGGCCAGCTCCAGAATGCAGGTAATGAAACAACACTGGCTCACTATCTGGATCTGCTGGAGAATGCTGGCCTGCTGTTAGGCATGCAAAAGTATTATCGAGGTCAGATTAAGAGGCGTAAGTCACCACCAAAGCTTAATGTTTTGAATAATGCCTTGATGACGGCTCTCTCTGGGTATTCCAAAGCGGAGGCCATCGCGGATCGAACGTACTGGGGAAGGGTTGTGGAAAGCGCCGTTGGCCAACACCTATACAATTCGGGGCACAATGATTGTCGCCTTCATTACTGGCGTGAAAATCCGCATGAAGTTGATTTTGTGATTGAGCGTGGAAATAGAATTGCCGCTATCGAAGTCAAGAGCGGCATTGTGCCAGGGTATGCCAAGGGGCTGGATTTGTTTGAACAGAAGTTCGGAACCTGCCAAAAGCACCTGATTGGCGAAGGTGGAATCCCGTTGGTCGAATTTCTCTCGTCTCCGGCAGAACACTGGTTATGAGCACAGACTCTCAGAAGTTTCTTGTTCGACGAACCTGCACGCAAAAAACGGAGCAGGGGCAGGCGGAGGGGCTTCCTCAACCGCTGGACTCGTATAGAGATACTCCCGCTTATGTATTGTTGGGTGATCCGGGGGCAGGAAAAACAGAATCGTTCAAGCAGGAAGCGCAAGAGTCTGGTGGCATGTATGTCCGGGCAAGAGATTTTGTGATTCCCGAGTTCTGCCGACCTAAAGAAGGGGAAACAATCTTTATTGACGGGCTTGATGAAGTGCCATCGGCAGGCGATTCGCGTCATCCGTTTGATCGTATTCGGGAGCGTCTGATTGCATTGGGAAACCCCTCATTTCGACTCTCCTGCCGGGAGGCAGACTGGCTGGGCAAGAGTGGTGAAACAGATATGCAAGTAGTCTCGCCTGATGGCCAAATCGTGGTTCTGTATCTGGATGCGCTGAATGACGATGACATTATAGCAATTCTCGAACATCACCCGGACATAACCGACTATACTGATTTCATTGATCAAGCAAAAAATCACGGCCTTTACGAGCTTCTGCGCAACCCTCAAACGCTCGACATGCTAATTAAGGCCGTGGGAGGTGGAGCGTGGCCAAGAAGCCGAACAGAAGTCTACAAAATGGCCTGCAGAACGCTTGCGCAGGAAACCAATCCCGAGCACAAACAGGCGGTAAAAGAGAGTACACCTTCTGTGGAGGCGGTGCTACAAGCAGCAGGCTATCTCAATGCCATCTATTTGATTGCGGGTTGCGGTGGTTTCGACCCTGATTGTGATGATGATTCTGAGCAATTCGTTTGCTTGAGGGCTTTGAAAGAGTCGCAACTTCCATTGGTCCCCGCATTAAAATGCAATTTATTTCGGGTCGAAGGTAACACCCGTACTCCTGTTCATCGTAGTGTGGCCGAGTTTCTGGCGGCCCAGTATGCCTCGACTCGCATCAATAACGGGCTGCCGATCAATCGCATATTGGCACTTATTTGCGGGGAGGATGGCGGCATTATCCCTGACTTGCGCGGATTTGCTGCTTGGCTTGCTGCCCATAATAAAAATGCAAGATTGGCGTTGATTGAACGGGATGCTCTTGGGGTTGTGCTTTACGGTGATGTTCGAAGCTTCCCGGTTGAAGACAAAAAACGTGTTCTCGATGCGCTGCATGCCGAAGCAGAACGCTATCCCTGGTTTAGATCAGAGGATTGGGCTGACTCTCAGTTTGGAGCATTGGGCACTGGCGATATGGAGCCTGCTTTTCGGGCCATTCTTTCCTCCTCCTCCTCCCGCGCCATTGCCGATCAGTCGTTGTTGAATTGTGTGCTTGATGCCATCCGTTACGGGAAGGCGATGCCGGCACTTGCCCGATCATTGGAAGACGTCGTTCGCGATAATGGCTATTCCCCGTATGTTCGAAGGAATGCTGTCGAGGCATTGATTCACGGAGCCCATGCCGATCCAGCACTTTTACATCAATTGGCGCAGGATATTTGTAACGGCTGTGTAGAGGATGAGGAAAATGAATTAATTGGCGAACTTCTATACGCATTGTATCCCTCGATTATTAAACCGGCAGAGGTATTCGACTACCTGCGTCCGCAGAAATCCAGAACCATCAACATCTATCGCATGTTCTGGCACCATGAACTGGACAGGTTGTCCCGTGACGAGGATGTGCCGATATTGCTCGATCAGTTGGCAATAAAACAGAGGCATGGAGGAGAGGATTTGGATGGTGACGACTTTGATCGTATGGATGGCAAATTGCTGGCGCGCGGTATCGAAGTTCATGGCGATAGCATCACGGATGAGCGGCTTCTTGCTTGGATGAGTATCGGGTCGGACGAATTTTCGGGGCCAAGGTTTGAAAAGGAAGAGGCTCAACGGATTGAGGCGTGGTTTGGAAAACGCCCGGAGCGTTACAAGGCATTGATAGATACAGCCGCATCGGAATGTGTCAAACAGCCCGAACCATGGAGTTGCATGAATAAAGTCGTTATGCGACTGCATGTGGCCAATGTTTCAACCGATCTCGAAACATGGTGGCTTGAAAAAGCTGCTTCTGAATCCAATGAGGAACTGGCTCACTTTTATTTCGATCAGGCAGTTTTACCCCTTCGACAGTCTCAAAGTGGTTCTCCATATTTTCCCGCCTCAGAACTAGAACGGCTTTCTCCCTGGATCAAGTCAAACCCAAAATTTGAGATATGGGTACAAGTAATGGTCGATAATATGGAAGACTGGGAGAAAAAGCGTGGTAAGCGTCAAAAAAAGTGGGAGGCCAAAAGGAAAAAGGAGCGAGAAGATCTCCTTGCCTTCTATCGGGAGCATATCGAGGCCATCAGAGATGGCAGCGCCTACCCGCAAATTCTTCACGACCTTGCCTTGGCTTATAACGGACATATCTATGATGCCAAAGGCGACACGCCGCAAGAACGAATGAATAAATTCCTCGACGGCGACACGGCATTGATTGATGCTGCGACAACGAGCTTCCGGCATACGCTTGATCGATCTGACCTCCCAACCATCAATGAAATTGCCGATCTGGCGGTAGAAGGAAGAATGCATTATATCCGTCCGGCATGTTTGATTGGCATGGAGCATCGCTATCGTCTTGATCCCGAGCAGGCATTAAGCCTTCCCGATGAAACCCTTGGCCGGATACTCATGTTCCGTTTAACCGATGGCATGGGCGACGAGCCTGAATGGTTTGAGATGCTGACAAGGACAAGGCCAGAATTGGTTGCCGATGCCTTTCTTGCCTACGCGCTTCCCATGCTTCGCGCCAAACATGAGCATATCACAGGCCTGCATCTGTTGACTGGCGAAAAAGCATATGTCGAAGTGTCTCAGTTGGCGCTTCCTAAGCTGCTGGGGAGCTTCCCCACGCGAGCCGCCGTGAAACAGTTGCGATTCGTTCTGGATGGCCTGCTCAAGGGGGCATTTCGCTATCTGGATAAAGATATGCTGTCGGCACTGGTGGGCAGAAAAGCCACACTGAAAAGCATGGATGAAGCACAGAGGGTTTACTGGCTGGCTTCTGGCATGTTACTCAACCCGGAATTATATCAAGATCAACTTATCGGCCATGTTCGTAAAAGTATGAAGCGCAGAAGTCAGTTAATGTCCTTTCTATATTCCGACTTTGGAAGAAACAGCTTTCCCGACTGGGTATCTCTCAGTGCTTCGGTTCGTTCCCGGCTTATTGAGATGTTTGGGCAAGATGTGTCAGACATACGAATGAACGGCCTGGTTACCAACGAGATGCGTATGTCAGAAATGGTGAGCGCATATATTCAGAACTTGGGCCGTGACCCATCTAAAGAAGCATCAAATGAACTTAATCGTTTGCTTGGCCTGCCCTCGCTCTCCAATTGGCATAACCGATTACGCATCGCCCAGCATGATCAGCGCATCATTCGTCGCAAGACGACATTCCGCCAACCGGCTATTGCTGAAGTGGATTCCACGCTTGCCAATCTTCAGCCAGCCAATGCCGCCGATCTTGCCGCGCTTGTCATGGATCATCTTCAGGAAATTGCGCGCAGAATCCGGGATGGAAACACGAA
>CAZLJF010000093.1:0-4659 GCA_964559845.1 uncultured Zetaproteobacteria bacterium
TTAAGGCTACGGAGAAGGTTGAGGATGCCGGTGAAGTGATGCGTACCATCATGAATAGTCCGGACAAGAGCATCCCCAGGGATTTGCTGCGCCAATCGGCGGGTGTGGCCATCTTTCCCGGTGTCATTAAGGGCAGTTTTTTCATTGGTGGCAAATATGGCAAGGGTCTCGTGATGCGGCATAACCCCAAAACGGGACGCTGGTCGCCACCCGCGTTTTATTCCATTGCGGCGGCTTCCTATGGTCTGCAATTTGGAGGTCAGTCTACCGATCTGGTGCTGGTCATTATGAATAATCAGGGCATGAAGGGGCTTATCAAGAGTGAATTTACTCTGGGCGCTGATGCCTCGGTGGCTGCCGGCCCTGTCGGCCGCAAGGCGGAGGCCAATGTAGATGTGGAACTGAAAAGTGCCATTTACTCCTATTCACGTTCGCGTGGCGCATTCATCGGTATTTCGCTGGAAGGCTCGAAGCTGAACAGTCTTGTCGGGTATAATGAAGGGTATTACGGCAAGGCATTGACACCCAGAGAGATTCTCTTCAAGGGCAAGGCGAGAGCACCCAAATCCGCATTGACGCTGATGGCCAATATGCGGCACTATACGAAATAGCAGCGGAGGGCTAGTTATCCTGCTTTTGCCTGCTTCATGATTCTCCGGATGAGCTGGCTTAACACACTGACCCGAAAAGGTTTGGTGATTACATCTGCATGATCCATGTGGAGCCTGTGGTCCAGGGAATCATTCATGTCGTAACCGGTAACGAAAATGATGGGCAGGTCGGGCCGGATTTCACGCATGCGTTTGGCCGCATCCATGCCGCCCATTCTCGGCATAATCAGATCAAGCAGGGCAAGGTCTATACCATCCTTGAACTCCTGTAGACATTGAACGGCCTCTTCGCCATTCACCACCGTTTTCACCTTGTAACCAATCTTGGACAGTACTTCACGGGCCGCCTCGCGCACCAGTTCTTCATCATCTGCAATGAGAATGGTTTCACCCTGGCCAAGTAGAAAATCACCGGAATCATCTTCAATGAGATCACTCCCCATCGTATCTGCTGTCGGTAGATAAAGATGCACAGCTGTTCCTTTGCCTTCCTTGCTGTCCAGCGTAATCGTACCGCCAAGGGAGTCTACCACGCCGTAAGCCATGGATAGCCCCATGCCCGTGCCATGGCCGACTTCCTTGGTGGTAAAGAAGGGATCAAAAACCCTGTCCAGATTTCTTTGAGCAATGCCACAACCATTGTCAGCAATGACGATATGCGCAAGATACAGGTGGGCAGCTATTTTCGGATAGTTTTGGCGGAAGGTTTCATCGACAACGATTTGTTCCAGTTTGATGCCAATGTGGCCTGTCTTTTTTCCTTCGAGCGCATCGAATGCATTTCCAATGATACTGCCAAGAATCTGTTTCAGTTGGGCGGCATCAGCACGGATGGTCAGATTGTCCGGCATGTCGAGACTCAAATTCACGTGCTTCGGCAAGTTGTTTCTTTCCAGACGAAATATTTCTTCCACGGTTTTATTCAGGGAAATCTTGTGAATCTTCGCAGGATGCTTGCGACCGAAGGTCAGCATCTGGTCAATCAGCATGGCCGCCCGGTTGACCAGGCTTTCGATACGGGCCAGACGTTCAGCCTGTTTTGGCTGACTGGTAAGTTCCATCTTGAGTAGAAACACATTACCTACGATTCCTGCCAGCATATTGTTGAATTCGTGTGCGATGCCGCCAACCAGTGTGCCTACCGCTTCCATTTTACGGGCATGCTGTTGCATTTTGAACAGTTCGAATTCCCGTTGTTTACGTTCGGTGATGTCGTTGGTGATGCCGGTAATAGCCGTAAGTTCGCCACCATCAGCATATTGCAGATAAAGAGTTTCACCGACCCAGCGTGGTTCAGTATCAGTTTTTTGGTGATCGCTTGGCTGATAGGCTAGATCAAGGTGAGTCAAATGATTTTTGATGGCATCCTGTAGCATTTCACGCAATTCCTGTTGCCGGAAGGTGTTTTCGAGCCATGACCATAATGATGTATGCAGCAGTTGTTTGGACGTTTTTTCGAATACGGCGTCTGTCTCCGAGAAAAATTCCGTATATTCGAGGTTCACATTGGCACACCAGGTGCAGCCCGGCACCATGTTCAGGATATCTTCCATGCGATGTGTATTCTGCTGATTGTTTTCCTGTAGATGCTCATAGGTACCAAGAATATCCGCTACTTCATCCGGTAGCGTATCTTCCAGTTTATGCCGGATACCTTCCGGAACTTCCCCGTCAGTATCAATGATGGTCCGGATTTCTTCCATCGGTTCTACGAGTTGACGGCGCAGTGCATAATGAAGTGCCTTGATGGATAGTCCAAGCAAAGTGAGCAGAAGAAAGATAGCCATGATGGTGGAGGATTCGATGGCACTATCGACTGATTGATCATCCATAATCAGAAAGAGTGTGGTGTGCTGGTTCGGAATCGGTGCCTGATACAGGTGTAGATGGGAGTTCTGGGCGACTATAGCGGGTAATGTTTTAGCAGTAATGGGTTCACTCGATTGCAGAATGGGGTATTGCTGCTCCTGAAGAAAAGTGTGAATCAGTTCCCCGCTGGCATCAATGAGCAGGATGCCGGCAATATCAGGTTCCTGAATCAGCGCATCACTTTCCTCCCGGATGGAGCGGAGATCCTGATGTTCCAGATGTTTGGCAAATTCAGCCGTCTGATAGGACAGACGCCCGTTGGCCTGACGATCCAGCATATAGTCTCTCAGGTGAGAGAATGTAAGTGCAAAAACAATTATCAGGATGAGGAAAAAGCAACCGCTCCAGATCAGAATGGTGCGGGTCAGCGCATGGCGCAATGAGTGATGCAATTGCTTCATGACCTACTGGGCTTCATGTTGTACCGGGCACTTTGGCGACCCTCCCAATATGCAAGTTGTCGGGCATCCTGTCATTTTTTGCATCCGGCATCATCCTGACGCCAGCGGAGATACTGCTCTTTCTATGCTTTGGCCCATTGCTTTGTCAAAAACTTTATTCAATCTCCATCAGGCACTCGTCAGGATTGACGTTATCGCCCACGCTTGCGTGAATCGCCTTGACCGTGCCGGAAACCGGCGCATGCACAGGATTTTCCATCTTCATGGCTTCGACGATCAGTACGGTGTCCCCGGCCTCAACCTGCTGGCCTGCCTCGGTATGAATGGCCACGATGCGCCCTGGCATGGGGGTTGTCACATCATTATCCGAGCTGGCTTTGGGCCGGAGTGAGCCTTTGGAGGCCTTCCTGGCGTCAATGGCGCCATCGGCAGTTGGAATCACCTCGGTGAGGGTCTCCACTATCACCTCCTCAAGTACGTTATCCACTTTCACGTAGAAAGGCCGCATATCAGCGCTTTTGTGACCCGTTCCTTCAATGCTGACATGGTAGTCTTCACCGTGAATGGTGAGGTTGAATTCGGTGGGGGCCAGAGGGGTGGCCGCAGGTGCCGCAGGCGCTTCAGCCGCGGGTGCTTCCAGCAGTTCCGGCTTGAATGCTCCGGCTGCACGTTCTTCAAAAAATTCAAGCGCGATGGCCGGAAACAGGGCATAGGAAAGGACATCCTCCACACTCTTTGCCTTATCGCCCACTTCGCGTGTCAGCGCATCAAGTTCCGGCTCGATCAAGTCGGCCGGACGCACATCCACGGTCTCTTCGTCACCCAGCGCCAGTCTGCGCACATCCGCATTGACCTCGCCCAGGGATCGACCGTACATACCCTTCAGATAAGCCTTGGTTTCATTGGTGATCACTTTATATTTCTTGCCGGACACGACGTTCAGAACGGCCTGTGTGCCGACAATCTGGCTGGTTGGCGTCACCAGAGGCGGGTAGCCAAAGTCTGCTCGCACCCGCGGCACTTCATCCATGACCTCATTCATACGTTCCAGCGCGCCCTGTTCCTTGAGCTGATGAGCGAGATTGGAAATCATACCGCCGGGGATCTGATTGGTTTGAACGCGCGTATCCACGCCGGTGAAATCCGATTCAAAACGGGCATATTTCTTGCGCACCTCACGGAAGTAGGCAGCAATCTCCTGAAGTAAATCAAGGTTTAGGCCAGTGTCATATTCTGTACCAGCGAATGCCGCGACCATGGCTTCCGTGGGCGCATGACTGGTTCCGCCCGCCAATGGTGAAATAGCCGTGTCAATAATGTCACAACCGGCATGCACGGCCTCCCATTCCACCATTTCAGCCAACCCGGCTGTGGCATGGCTGTGCAGATGCAATGGAATGGAGACCGCCTGTTTCAGGGAGGTAATCAGTTCACGGGTGGCCTGTGGCGTGAGCAATCCTGCCATGTCCTTGATAGCCAGCGTATCACACCCCATATCCTCGAAGCCTTTACCCAGATCAACAAAGTATTCGAGCGTATGTACGGGACTAATGGTGTAGCAAATCGAACCTTCGGCGTGGCGCTCATTCTGCTTTACCTGGGCGATGGCTACACGGACGTTTCTGAGATCATTCATGGCATCGAAGATACGGAACACATCCACGCCGTTGGCACATGCCATATCCACGAATTTCTTCACCACATCGTCGGCATAGTGACGGTATCCAAGCAGGTTCTGGCCACGCAATAGCATTTGCAACGGTGTGTTGGGGATGGCT
>CAZLJF010000094.1:0-4635 GCA_964559845.1 uncultured Zetaproteobacteria bacterium
CTCCCGGAGCTTTAAGCTCCCTGAAGGGCCGTGGAAGACTACCACGTTGATAGGCCGGGTGTGGAAGTGTGGCAACACATGGAGCTGACCGGTACTAATTGCCCGTGCGGCTTGACCATGTAACGTTAAGGTATTGGATTCTTGATCCGGATAATCAAAAACATTCCAGCTTATTGACTAGACTGTTGTTCAGTTTAGTTCACCAGTTTCCTGGTGGTTATAGCGAGAGAGAAACGCCTGATCCCATCCCGAACTCAGAAGCTAAGACTCTTTGCGCCGATGGTACTGCAGGGTTCCCTGTGGGAGAGTAGGTCACTGCCAGGATCTTTATACGAAGGCCCGTCGTTGAGCACATGCTCCGACGGGCCTTTTCTTTTTCATATCCTGCCGTGGCGCGGATGGCGCAAGTGTCTTGACATCTCTCTCTCTAAATTTGCGCAAAAAAGGGAGGTTGGAGATATGGGCGTTTCGGGTGTATCTGGCTATCTGAAGGCGGTGACTTTGATCCTTCTGCTTGTGGCGCCGATGCAGGCGGAGGCGGGACTATGGGCATATCGATGCGAATTTGCAACGGGCAATCGGGTTTCCTGCGCGGATATTGCCGATGCTGCCAATCGTTCGATTACCGACGCATTCACGACCAAGTATCCGGTCGACAAGTATCTGATTCTCTTCACTGTAACTGCCAGCGCATATAACGACGGGTCTTTCTCCTACAGTGTGTATGCCACTCTTCATGAAACCCGCGACAAAGAACGCTGGCTCAGATTCCCGAGCATTACGGGGGATTACCGTGGAGGTTATCACTCGAACCCGTCCTTTGCGGTTCAGCGGCGGCTGTTGCTAAGGGCTGCGGAAATAGCGACGGCAAATCTGGTTTCGGAGGTGACAGGGCGCTGAGATGTGCTGTTTTCTCAGGAAACATCCGGGACGTGACAACTACCTTCCCGAGACGCGCAAGGAGATGGGCGGAAATATCATCAAGCTTGCGCACTGGCTGACCGTGACGAGCTGGGGCGTGGCCTGGCATGCATACCTGACCAGCGAGCGGACAATTTGGGATAAGTGCTTTGGGTTGGCGTTTGTGTTCAGTGTCTTGGGGGTGGTAGGGTTTATATGGGGAGCTCGCATGCGGGATCAGGCGCGGTTGGATATGCGGACACAGAAAAGATCATACGTAAGGCGAGACTGTAGAACATCGCGTCTCATGATGGATGTCAGACTTTCGCATAAGTCAAAGTTGGCAAGCAAAATCAGGCCCCGCCGTTGAGCATTTGCTCCGGCGGGCCTTTTCTTTTATCTCCGCAGGGGCTGGCGAAAGCCCAGCGCATGCCTCATCCATTGACATATTCCGTTTATATACAATAATTATACCTGATGTTTGAATTCGATCAGCAGAAAAGCCAGTCGAACAAGATCAAGCACGGCATAGATTTTATCGAGGCGCAGCAACTATGGGATGACCCGGACATTCTGGAAATCCCCGCCAGAACGGAGGACGAGCCACGATATCTTCTGATTGGTCGGATCAAAGGCAAAATGTGGTCGGCGATTGTGACCTATCGGAACGGCAATATTCGCATTATTTCAGTCAGGCGATCGCGTGACGAGGAGGTTGAGCTTTATGAAGGCTAAGGATTTCGACAAGGCATTTGATGATGGCAAAAGCGTTATCGACCAGCTCGATCTGTCTAAAAAGCGCAGACCCGAGCTGGAACAGAAACGGGTCAATGTCGATTTTCCCGTCTGGATGATTCATCGTCTGGACAGAGAAGCAAAGCGTCTTGGCGTTACCCGTCAGTCGGTGATCAAGATGTGGCTGGCCGAACGTCTGAAGGATGCCGCCTGATCCGGTTCAGTTGCCGCTTCAGGCCGATGGGGGTTAACGAATATCCCCTGCGGGGTATGCGAAACTCAACCTCCCGCCAGTTGTGGGGCGTTTTCGTAATCAGGTAACAGATGCGATTTACCGTATGCACGCCGGGCAGAATCCATTGATCACCATCGCCATCCACGACCGTCCACAAGTATTCGGCCGGCAACGATTTCACCAGTTCCAGATCCTCGCCGAATGTCTCCAACCCAATGCCGCCCCAGATATCGTGATTTGACAATGGATGCCGATAGGGCCGGAAGAACTCATAAAACGCATCTTCGTGGAGTGTTAGCATCAGTTTAACCTGGCGCCGATAGCCTCGTTATTCAATGACTGGAAATCCGATCGATCTTAAGTATTCATAGGTACCATCATAAAATGCTGCATCCCGTGTTGGGTCTTCCAGATCGCCTTCGGGAACGACAATCACCATTCCTTGCCGTGCGCGCGTGAGAAGGACGCGATAGGCATTCTTCAAATACATTTGACGTTCAGGTTTATTGATTCGCTGCCACTTATTGCCACGGAATGAAAAGTGTTGCCAACCCTCTTCACTATACCTGAAATCGCCATCCCAAGTCACACATGCCCAGTCGAGTTCTAATCCCTGAATATGGAATTCAGTTGCCACATCTTCGAGATAGTAAGATGAACGGACATCATCTTTTCCTTCAAGGAACCAGTGCACAGGATTCATCGGTGATTTCACATCGATGGCATGTGGCTTGAGCCGGGATGCTTGTGATGAAACCACAATGCCATAGCGCTCTGAGCCACGCGCTTGTTGCTTGAGCCATGATTTTGCCCGCTTCAGGCTGCGTGTTACAACAATGGGATAATTGTCACCCAGCGCCTTCAGTGTTTGCTGAGCAGACTGGACATCCAGATCGAGAATCTGTTTTACCAATGCGGAAACATTCTCAGCCCGAAACGAGCGCATTGAAACTGCCAGGTGTAGGTCATTGATATAGGTCACGTTCCGATGGTGTAGCATGGCAATCGCCTCGCCTGCAGCATACTCGCTATCATGAATTTGCGGCGAAATATAGACATGCCAATCAGGAAATGAACGATTGATGGACTCAATCCACTCACTAATGCCTGCTTCGCCAGTGTTAATTTCTTGCCCGCCACCAACCAAGCAAACGATAACCGCCCAATCTTTGTGACGGGCCATACAAGAGATCAAAAACTCTGGCTCCGACATTCCAAAATCAGGCACACCTTTTTTCTGTCGCATAAACGAGCTGGTCTGCTCTAAATTCCATGCCCGTTGTGCTTCATCAAATAGCACCACATGCTCAATTGGAGCAATATCATTCTGCAGACAGTCATCTCGGAAGTGGTGGACGTTTTGAATTAGTGCCTTAACTGCGCTCTTAGCTTCGCTTTTTTTAATCTTTTTTCCTTCCTGAATCGACCGCTGAACGCGATCTCTAGCTAGCGCCTCGGTTAATATGGCGACCAGCGGTCCATTACCAGAAAGAAAAACACTGTAAAGTTCGCTGGACTTGTCCATGTGTTGATTGGCGATATTTAAGCCGACCAGTGTTTTTCCAGCACCAGGCACACCCGTCACAAAACAGATACATTTTTGGCCTGTAGTTCGCGCATGCTCGATCACAGCAGCAATGGAGTCGGTCGTCGCCCCCAAATTGATGTCCTCAGCACTTTTCCTGGAAATATCTTCGACTGAGTGGCCTTGATAGAGCGATATCGCCGCCTCAATAATTGTTGGTGTGGGTAGGTATCTTCCTTGCTCCCAAGCAGTCGGCTCAACAGCCCGGCCTTCAACAAAGTCCATCACCCCTGCGATAGTATCCGACAACATACTGGCATTGCACATGATGGGAAAAAGTAGATTGTCGTTATGGAGCGTCATCGAAATATTTAACGGGCCATCATTGGCCTTGGTTGCAATCAGTACGGGGGCGATCGCTAAATTATGACTGGTTTCATGGAAGTTTTTTAGGTCTAACGCATAATCCCAGACTTGATCAATATGGTGCTGATGAAACGTTCGCTCGCCCACCTTAAATTCGAGCACAAAGATCACACCATTGATCAGCAACAATACATCAATGCGTTGGCCCATGCGAGGGATCGAATACTCGAAATAGATCTTGCCAGCATAGCCAGCAAGTGCACGTTGCAAAAGTACAATTTCTTCTTTCCAGGCATTTTTTTGAGCGAGTTCCAAGCTGAACTGATTATTGTCTGCAAGTGCTCCCAGCACCGCCTCGACAGAGGAATCAACGAATTCTTTGATCACCCCGGAATAATATTCTCTGGCCACGTTTATTGTGCTCCCATTTCAGAACTTCACTTGGGAGTTAAAGGGGCTGGTTCCCCTGAACCAGGCGGATTTGAGCAGGGCTGCCAGAACAACCAGCGGCAACAGCCACCAAAAGCTGGAAAAGAGTTGCTCAAACAGTGCTCCGACGATCATCGGCTGACCTTACACCGAGTGGGTTTATTTTCTGTGCCCATATACACCCCCTGCCGATGCATACTTTATACTTGTCCAGGATAATTCCAAACGTTTCACTGAATGCCCGTATGCAGTTTAGGATTCACGCCGCAAATGCGTGACCTTCGCCCGCCAGTCACACCTTGCGGGTTTGGGTCTGAAAAGATCGTTTGCTTTTAGCCGGAGGCAGTCGTTCACTGTATTCAAAGGTTGAATTATGTTGTCATTGCAGTCAATATGTCATATATGACAAAACTGACGCGAAGAAAACGCCAGTTGCTGGCCGAGA
>CAZLJF010000095.1:0-4465 GCA_964559845.1 uncultured Zetaproteobacteria bacterium
GCTCCGATTCAAACTCTTATTTATTAAAGGTAGGCCATGTCATCCTCAGCTTCAAACATTTCACAATCTGAAATCGATTTTAACAGAGCCAAACAACTGCTTCCCGGCGGTGTCAATTCACCGGTTCGTGCATTCAAGGGGGTCGGCGGCATCCCCCGATTCTTCGACCATGCAAAAGGCGCTTATGTCACCGATGTCGATGGCAACAGCTATATCGACTATGTCGGTTCATGGGGACCAATGATTCTTGGTCATGCCCACCCTGCTGTCATTGATGGCATCAAGGAGACGGCTGACAAGGGTGTATCCTTCGGCGCACCTTGTGAGCTTGAGATCGACCTCGCCAAGCTGGTGATTGATATGGTGCCATCTATCGAGGTGGTCCGTTTTGTCAACTCCGGTTCCGAGGCGACCATGAGCGCCCTGCGTCTGGCTCGCGGTTTTACCCGCCGTGACAAAATTCTCAAATTTGAAGGCGGTTATCATGGCCACGCCGATGGTCTGCTGGTCAAGGCAGGCTCCGGCGTCGCCACATTCGGCGTGCCCGATTCCGCCGGTGTGCCGGCTGACTATGCCAGGCTGACCCTGACCGCCCCCTTTAACGATGTTGAGGCCGTGAAAAAACTCTTTGCCGACAACAAGGGCGAGATTGCCTGTATCATTGTTGAGCCAGTACCGGGTAACACCGGTGTTATGGATCTCTACTCCACCGGTTTCCTGCAGGCGCTGCGTGATATCTGTGATGAAGAGGGTGCACTGCTGATTTTTGATGAGGTGATGTGCGGATTCCGTGTAGCACCCGGCGGTGCCCAGGAGCGTTTCGGCATCATGCCCGACCTGACCTGTCTGGGTAAGATTATCGGCGGCGGTCTTCCTGTCGGCGCTTATGGTGGTCGTGAAGAAATTATGCGACAGATTGCACCGGATGGCCCGGTTTATCAGGCGGGCACGCTCTCCGGCAATCCGCTGGCCATGCGAGCTGGCCTGGAGACACTTTCACGCCTGCGTGATCCTGCTGTTTACGAAACGCTTGAAGCCAGAAGCAAACACCTGTTTGAAGGGCTGCTGGCGGGATGCAAGGATGCCGGTGTTCCGGCCTGCGGCAACCGTTTCGGCTCCATGTTTACGATCTTTTTCACGGAAGCCGAGTCATGCAACAGTTATGCCGATGTCTGCAACTGTAACCTTCCGCTCTTTGGCAAGTTCTTCAACGCCATGCTGGATGAGGGGGTCTATCTGGCGCCATCACAGTTTGAGGCAGCATTTGTATCAATGGCTCATACGGATGATGATATCTATAAGACAATTGCAGCCGCCAGTCGCGCGCTGTCAAAACTGGCTGCTTAAACTCTTATGAGCCTGTCAAACGCAATCAAATACGATGCCCACGGTTTGATACCTGCCATCGCACAGGATGCCGAGACCGGCCGGGTGCTGATGATGGCATGGATGAACGAAAAAGCGGTTCAACAAACACTCGATACCGGTTTTGCCCACTACTACTCCCGATCGAGAAAACAGCAGTGGAAAAAGGGGGAAACCTCCGGTCATCTGCAGGAGGTAGTGGATATCTTTCTTGATTGCGATGGTGACACGATTCTGTTGATCATCAACCAGACAGGCCCTGCCTGCCACACCAACCGTAAATCCTGTTTCTTCCAGCAGCGGCAGGGTAATGAGTGGGTCACCATTGAGGAGCCTTTGAAATGAGTAACGACATGAGTGATATACTGAAGGAACTGGACAGGGTGCTGGAAGCCCGCAAGTCCGAATCGCCGGAATCCTCCTATGTGGCATCGCTTTACGCCACTCCGGACAAGATGCTGGAAAAGATCGGCGAGGAAGCGGTGGAAAGCATTATTGCCGCCAAAAACGGTAATCGCGAACAGATCATCCATGAGGCCGCCGACCTCTGGTTCCATACCATGGTGATGCTGGCCCACCACGGACTAAACAGTGAAGATGTCATCCATGAGCTTGCCCGCCGTTTCGGCATCTCCGGCTATGATGAAAAGGCATCAAGAAAATAGACCCATTTAAAACCACCTACGCAGGAAACAGTAAACCATGAGTACAGAAACAGAACTTCAGGCGCGCAGCGAATCCAAATGTGAACTGTGTGCGGCAACAGACAATCTGGCTGTGTATGAAGTGCCCCCGGCTTCTGATGGCGGTGCGGACCAATGCGTGCTGATTTGCGGCATATGCCGTGAACAGATTGAGAACCCTGAAAAGATGGATGTCAATCACTGGCGCTGCCTGAACGACTCCATGTGGAGTCAGGTTCCGGCTGTGCAGGTGATGGCGTGGCGCATGCTCACGCGCTTGCGTGCTGAAGGCTGGCCGCAGGAGTTGCTCGACATACTCTATCTGGATGATGAAACACTGGCTTGGGCACAGTCATCAGGCGAAGGCGGGGAAACGGGTAATCAGATTGTCCATCGTGACAGCAATGGCGCAGTGCTGGAGGCTGGTGATACCGTTACATTGATTAAGGATCTGGACGTCAAAGGTGCAGGCTTTACAGCCAAGCGGGGCACGGCAGTACGCGGCATTCGCCTGGTTGCAGACAACCCGGAACATATTGAAGGTCGTGTAAACGGCCAGCAGATTGTTATTCTGACAAAATTTGTAAAGAAATCGAACTAGACTGGCGGAGGAACAACACCATGACTGACTGCCTCTTTTGTAAAATCGCTGCCGGAGAGATTCCCTGCAACAAAGTCTATGAGGATGATGACTTTCTCGCCTTTCATGATATTCATCCGAAAGCGCCGACGCATGTGCTGGTCATCCCCAAACACCACCTTCCATCACTGAATGATGCCGAAGATCAGGATGTAGCCCTGCTCGGCCTGTTGATGAATGCTACGCGTAAAGTTGCCAAAAAACTTGGCGTGGATAATCCCGGCTATCGGGTGATCATCAATGTGGGTGAAGGCGGTGGTCAGGAGATATTCCATATCCATGTCCATATTCTGGGCGGCAAGAAACTTCCATTCTGAGAAGCGGCAAATATTTGAGTAAACGAAACATGCGCCCCCGCTCCAGGCTGGAGCCTGCTCAAAACGATATTGCCGAGATACTCGGCCAGGAGCGTTTTGCTCAGTTGGCGGTAATCTCGAAGTTACGCAGAATCTGGCCGGACATTGTCGGCCCGATGATGGCGTCGCGTACCGAGCCGGTCAGCATTGAGAAAGACGGTGATGTGAACTGCCTTTTTATTGCTGTCGATCATCCGATCATGTCGCAGCAGATCCGGTTCTTGCGGGACGACATCCGCAAGGCCTGTTTCAAACGTTGCCGTATTGAATCACTGGGCAAGGTCCGCACCCGGATTCAGGCCAATGCAGGCATAAAGGTTAAGCAACAAACAGAGGCGCCGTCCAAAGTCAGCCTACTTGAGAAAAAGCGTATTGCCTTGGAGCTTGAAAGCATTAAGGATCGTGATCTCAAACATGCCATGTTTGATGCGCGAATCGCGCAATTGAAATATAGAAGCACAGAGGAGACTTCATGAAAAAGCTGATTGCCCTATCCATTCTCGCCATCTTCACCCTGGCTGCCATTGGTGTCGAAGATGCGGATGCCCGCCGGTTTGGTGGCGGCTCAAGCTTTGGCAAGTCACGCATGTTCAAACAGCCAACCCAGCAGCGTGCTGCACCAAAGAAGGCAACCGTTGCTAACACCCAGAAGGGTTCCGCCCGCACCGGCATGATGGGCATGATCGGCGGTCTTGCACTGGGCGGCCTGTTGGGTGCGATGTTCTTCGGTGGTGCGTTTGAAGGCATCAACTTCTTCGATATTCTGATTTTTGGCGCGGTTATCTTTGCCGTGTTCTGGTTCATGCGCCGTAAAGCCTCTCACGGGCAGCCGATGGCCTATGCCGGAGCCCGGCAACAGGTAGAGCAAGGCTTTGGTGGTTTTGGCCAGGCTGAACCGACTTTCCCTGTACAGGGCCAAGCTGTCACACCTGACATTGATAGCGACTTTTTCCTGAATGCCGCCAAGGATATCTTCATGCGTATGCAGTCGGCCTGGGACAAGAAGGATATGGATGAAATTCGCGGCTTCTGCACCCCTGAAGTGGCCAACCGCATCGAAATGGAGATGAACAGACTGGGTGAGAAAACGACCCGAACCGAAGTAGCTACGCTTCACGCCGAAATTACCGATAGCTGGGTGGAATCCGGCCTTGAGTGGGTAGCCGTCCATTTCACTGCCATGATCAAGGAGCAGGAGTCCGGTGCGGATGCTGTCACACATGAGGTGCAGGAGCACTGGATCTTCCAGCACGATCCCGACACTGATGACCCGACCTGGTATCTCGCAGGCATTCAGCAGGGCTGATTAACTGCTCCACCAACATCAAGGGCGTCCCGATACTTCTCATCGTGGCGCCCTTTTGTTCCCTAGCAGTCTGTCGGACTTACCCCACATCATGATAGCATGCGTAGAGTCCAAG
>CAZLJF010000096.1:0-3942 GCA_964559845.1 uncultured Zetaproteobacteria bacterium
CTATAGAATAAGGAGCAGCTATCTTTTTATCCTCTTTCTCTGCTGGTGCTAATAAAGGGACTCAAATATTTCAGCATAATCCTGATAGATCATTCTTCGCTTCAGTTTCATTGTCGGTGTCATAAAGCCATTTTCAATTGTAAAAGGCTCACTCTGGATATGGATGCGTCTGATTTGCTCATGTGGGTTCAGCCCCTTTAGTCGCTTCTGAATCAGTCCCTGTATATGTTTACGCAGTACCTCCGAGCGTGCCAGTTCCTGCCAGCCGGATCTGGGCATACCGGACTCTTCCGCCCATGCCATGCATGCATCCTGATTCGGAACCACCATGGCAACCAGATAGGGGCGCTGGTCTCCATAAACAATCACCTGCTCAATCAGCGGCTCACCGACCAGCGGCGCCTCAATGCGCTGTGGCGCAATGTTTTCGCCACCGGAGTTGACAATCAGGTCTTTTTTACGGTCTGTGATGTAGAGATAACTATCATCCAGGTGTCCAACATCGCCCGTATGCAACCAGCCATCCTTGACCGCCTCTGCAGTGGCTTCAGGCAGTTTCCAGTAACCCAGCATGATATTACCGCCACGAGCCAGAATCTCGCCATCTTCAGAGATGCGGATGTCCACACCCGGTGCCGGCCTGCCTACAGAGCCCAGACGCCGATCCTCTTCCGGGGTGATAGCCAGAATAGGGGCCGATTCCGTCAGACCATAGCCCTCAATGATCGGAATGCCCAGTGTCTCGAAAAAACCGCCAACCTCTGCACTTAACGGGGCACCGCCCGATACCATAAACCGAAGCCTGCCGCCAAAACGATCTCGGACTTTAGCACCAACCAGCCTGTCCAGAAGCCTGTACCTCCACATCGAAAAGATAGAAAGCTTCCCTGTCCGGGCCCGCCCGGAAATCTCAAGAAATGCATAAAACAACGCCCGACGTAGCCCTGATTGCTTGGCGGCCTGCCCCAAAATCCGGTTCCGCACCACCTCCAGCATTCGAGGCACTGCAATCATAATGGTTGGTCTTGCCTCACCAAGATTCTTGGCCACGGTATCGGGCCTCTCGGCAAATGCAATGGAGAATCCTGCAAGGTACGGCAGAAAATGGCCGCATGTTCGCTCCAGCGCATGAGCCAACGGAAGAAATGAAAGCAGCATATCGTCACTCTTAAGCACCAGGACTCTTAGAGCCGACTCAATATTGGAGAGGATATTCCCATGCGAGAGCATGACCCCCTTCGGACTTGCCGTTGTGCCCGAGGTATAAACAAGCGATGCCAGTGAATCACGTGTGAGTTCGGTGTACCGGCTCTGCACCTGCCTGTCATCTGCCTCGATTTCAAGCTCGGCAAAGGCATGCATCATTTCATGCGGAGTCTGCATATCCAGCGCATAAACAGCCCGAACTTCCGGACACTCCGGCAATGCCTCTGTCATATGTCGCTGCAACTGGCCGGATGAAACAATGGCAAGCACCGCACCTGAATCCTGCAAAACATAGGCAATATCCTGCGGTCTGTAGGAGCAGTAGAGTGGCACGGTTACCGCACCGACCGACAGAATAGCAAGATCGGTCACTGCCCACTCCGGCCTGTTCTCCATCAGAATAGCAATGCGATCTCCGGGATTCACGCCCGCCTTGATCAGGCCGGTTGCAACACGCTTGACCCGTTCGCTGAACATCTGATACGTGACCGGGATATACTCGCCATCCCGCCGCGCCCACTGGGCAGGACGCAGGGATCCTGCTTCAGCCTGCTGAAAAAAGCCGGCAGGAATATTTGAACAGCTTGCGATATGATCAGCTGCCTGCATGTTGTTCCTCCTCCACCGTATCGGCTGTCTCTTCTTTCTGTTCAGTCACCTTTTTCTTTTTTCCTGCTGCGCGTTTGCGAACTGGTTGCACGGGAGTTTTATCTCTTTCGCTTTCGGCAGGAGCGTTTTCTGCATGATCTGATAAAAACCCCATATGTACAAGCAGCGTCATCTGGGTAATAACCACGCCCGGCACACTGGCTACGGCTGCAAGCAACAGCCCAAACATCACCAGACCAATCAGGTGCGCAATGCTTCCCCAGAAGCCTGTTGACTCATAGGCTCGCATCAAAGACTCCTGCGCAACATAATCCACAAGCGCCAGCGTAACCTGGGCGCCTAACCAGAGAGGCGAAAGCAGTAGCGCTGCCATAAAGATGGTGACCAGCACACCGCCAAGGTTATAAACCAGCAACTCAGGCAGCTTCTCTTTTAGCAACCTCCACAGATCCTGTTTCAATGCAGCTGCATCTGTATCAGCAATAGCCACGCGGGCAGCCATGTTGAACAGGGCCAACATAAGGGCGACAGCCACAACTGTATTCAAAAGCAGCAACGGAACCCCGATCAGGGCAAGCCATATCAGGCCCAGCGCCGGAATATTGGCCAGAGAAAGCACCAGCATTTCAGCCAGAATCAATGCCATAAGCACGCCTGCTCCCCAGACAGGCAGCATCAGAATGGATTGCGCCTTACCCCATGCAAACCTGCCCGCTTCAATGGTATTGGGAACAAACTCATCATTTAGCTGACAATGCAACTGATGTGCAAGCGCAGTCAAACCAAACAGCAGGGAAAACAGGGCACCCATGCCGCCAAGGAAGTTGGAAAAAATGGCCCCGAAGGTTAAATCGCCATCAACCCGGAACACCCCGTAAATCACCACTGCGGACAGCACAGCGAGTGCCATCGTAGAGAGGATCCGGGGTTTCAGTGCATTTTGTGCTGCACCCAGCCACAGATCCGGCCGGAAATAACGCTGATTCATTAAAACACCCCTCGAAACTTGGTGAGTTTCATAGATTAGACGTATTCAGCCGATCTGCAAGGAGGATTGACCTCGTCTCGTCAAACATAAAGGATAAAGGGCATGCTATTCCGTTTTATACTGATATTCGCACTCTATCTGTTATCGATATCAGCCCGGGCAGATCCTCTATCCGAGCCACTGCCGGTCATGCAGATGAACCCGGCCATGCTACGCTTTTTTGACCCCGCCCCGGACAGCGCTCAAACGGAAACTGCCAAACAGCGTACGATTGTACTTAATCAGCACTATGCCAGTATCTTTCTCGCCGACACACTGCCTGCTCCCAGCCGCTATCTGGCCGATATGGAACTCTATATTGCAGAGTTGCAATTTAACTATGCGATTTCCCAGAATTTAGCTGGCCGGATTACTACGCCGTTATTTTATTCTCACAAGGGTTTTTTAGACCATACAATCTATCAGTTTCATAAAACCTTTGGCTTGCCAGATGGAGGACGGAGCCTGAGGGTGCATAACAGCTACGGATACCGGTTTGTGGGAGCAACGGATGGCTGGAATGCATCGCAGCGCTGGGAGCTGGGTAATATAAACATGCGCCTGAAGTACCGGACCTTTCATGATGACACGCTTGATCTTGCCCTGCTGGCGGGCATCAAACTGCCAACAGCGAGCAAGTCACGTGGCTGGGGCAGTAATAATAGCGACCTTGCTGTTGGTGCTGTTGCTTCATGGAAAAGTGGAATTTTTTTCTCTCACCTGACCGCCTGGTGGATCCATCCCTTTACCAGAAGTGAATTTGGACACCCTGTTAAAGATTATTATCGCGGCGCTTTGGTAACAGGCTGGAAATCAGAACGGTTTTCATCATGGCTGGGCATGCCCGCCGCATTACTGATACAGGCACAAGGAGGAACATCGCCCTATAGAACAGATGTGGCACAACTGGACAGGGATCCCTGGCTAATCAGTTTCGGCGCACGTTTTATGGCAACCAAAGGTTATGCATGGAATCTGACATTTACCGAGAACATCACCCAGAACAGCACACAGGATTTCGGCTTCTCCTTAGGAGTTCAGATCCCCCTAGCAGTCTGTCGGACTTACCCCACATCATGATAGCATGCGTAGAGTCCAAG
>CAZLJF010000097.1:0-3735 GCA_964559845.1 uncultured Zetaproteobacteria bacterium
GTAAGGCCGGCTTTGATATTGATTTGGGAGAGATCGCTGCATCTGCGATCTCGATCTATGAGGGCCACACAAGCGAATGCCTGGCAGAGATGGCGCAGGCTGGAGGCTCGCCGGGTGGCGCAAGGCCAAAGGTGTTGGTGCATGTGAAAGGCGATCACCTGATATCCGGCGATGGGGAGGTGCCGGAAGGCTATACGCCATGGGTTGTGAAGTTTTTTTCTGCTGCCGACGGAGCGGAAACCGGCCGTATTGAGTATGCTTATTCGTTAATGGCAAAAGCCGCCGGCATCATCATGCCCGAGACGCGCCTGTTTGAAGATAAGCATGGCAACGCATGGTTCGGCATTCAGCGCTTTGATCGCGTGGATGGTCAACGCATCCATATGCACACCCTGGGTGGTCTGGTGGATGCCGATTTCCGATTACCGTCGCTGGATTACACGGACGTGTTGAAAGTGACTCAGTCGCTGACACGCCATGCCAAAGATGTGGAACAGGCTTTTACTGTGATGGTATTTAATGTGCTGGCCAGGAACAGGGATGACCATTCCAAAAATTTCTCCTTCCTGATGAATGATGAAGGTGAGTGGCGACTGGCGCCGGCCTATGATCTGACCTGCTCCCAGGGCATCAATGGCGAGCATACAACCTCCGTTGCAGGAGAGGGTAAAGCGCCCGATAGAACGCAGATGTTCAAAGAGTTGGTGAGTCAGCTGGATTAAAACCGGCGAGGATGGAGCAGGTCATTGAACAGGTGTCGGCGGCAATAGGCCGATGGGATGAATGGTGTGATATGGCAGAGATTACCAAGGATAAAAGGGGAGAGTGATGAATAAAAACGAAGTTGTTCAATTTCATGATCGGGTTCTTGAATTCTTATTGAGTTTACGAAATAGAAATTCTGATTTTACGTACTACACAAGGCAAAATAATAGACTATACAGGGGGCGCTGGAAAAAAGCGGTAAAGCCATCGCAACGTAAAGTTACATTCCTTGCAAATGGCTGAAGGTGGAGGGTCGCATGGCAACTTATATTCCACAGGAGAAAGAAATGGAGCTCAAGAATTCCCCGATGTTCCAGCTATCCCTGTCATCGAAGGAGTTGTTTCATAGCAATTTCATCGCGTGGCTGTGCGAGCGCTATCCGTCGGTTATGTCGCGAGTTTTTAAATTGGATGGAGAGATCGAGAAAGTGGCAAGGGAGAAGGATCATATCGATATCCAGCTTGAACTCCGTAATGGGGATTTGGTGATCATTGAGAACAAGGTGAAGAGCACGGCCCACGACCAGCAATTGGAAAAATATGCGAGGAAATTCCCTCAAAGCCACAAGGTATTGTTGACCATGACCAAGCCGGTTCTGTCAGAGGAAACCCTGAAGATGTGGGATGTTCTCTGTTATAGAAAGCTGGCAAAAAAGCTGAAGGAAACTGTCCTCCCCGATGTTACCGATGAATACCACAAGAAGCTGATAGAAGACTATGCCGAGTTTGTTGAGAAAATGTCCCGCCTGTTGAGGTCTGCCACATCTTTCAGGGAAGATGACAAATGGCTGCAAGAGGATTATAGGGATGCAATGCGGGAACTGCGGATCGACGATATCGCGCAGAAGGCAAGGGTATCCAAGTTAGCGAGCATGCTGGGTAAAAGACTTGCACGGCGCGAAGAGGATAAGAATGACGATACGCCTAGGGTTGTTATGGGCAAGGGATTCTTTGCAAAAGATAAGGAAACAAAGCACGGCGATGTCCAAATTTCGTATGGATATACGAGGCAGGACAGCCTGCTGGACATGAAGTGTGTTTATTCATTCAAGCCTCCCATCGCTCTCGGCATCCAGCTTCAGGGTCGGCAAATCCGCTGCGTGGTCGAGACCGATGGAACAAGTATGGATGCCCTCTCAAAGTTCAAGGAGTTCAAAGAGAAGGGGTGGACCATTGACAGCTTGACCGAAGGCAAGCGCTCCTTCGCGGAAGCCAAAATGAGAAAGGAGTTTTGTCAGTATGGAAAAGGCTTTGTCTATGAATACAAAAAACTTTCTTCGGAGACAACCGTGAGGGATGTACTGGATGTCTTTGTTTCAGGAGTTCGGATGTTCAGAGAGATGATAAAAGAGGCATAGGTATGGTTTCGATGGGATCGAATTCATCGCATTATATGAGATAATTGATGAATAATCGGATAGAGGGAGCATTATATTGCATCAATGCGTGACATTTGATTATGGATGCGACACCAGATGACGCATTAAGCTGCATCATGTCCACCAGAGACTGTATTCGCATCTGGGGGCTGCATACATGGCAAACATACTGGAGAATCCGCGCTGCAGGCATTTGCGGAAGCCAGCCGGTTTTTCATGGCGGGATGTGCGAAGGAAGGCCATGAGCAGTGTGTCACCGGAACTGGCCGCTTGATGGGGATAACATAAGAAAATCAAGATGGGGGATAAATTGAAAAGTGGGGAATCCAGTAATGTATCGTCAGCTCTCCAGTATGATATTGACGGGTATCATATCGTGGATAAACGGCATGCGCAGCCCATTTATATCCGGGAACTACTGGATAGCGCAAGCAGTGAATTTCTCAACTCAAAGCTGACATCTCATCAAAAACTTGAAATGATCGAAGCGATTGGAATCGAACATTTAACCGAGGTTTTGGCTGATTGCTTTGCATGCAACCACAAGGGCTATGATGCGAAGAAAGAAGCTCAATGGACATATCAAATGCTGATGATGGAAGTGCGCAGATGACAGAGAAAGTGGAAGTAAAAGTTCAAAGTTTTCGTAAACTTGTTGAAAACGAAGATAACAAGAAGTTAGTCATTCCAGAGTATCAGCGCAATTATGTGTGGGGCAGGGATAAGGTTGAGGCTTTTATTAAGGATATTAAAGAGCATCTAGATGGTGGTGAATCCAAACCATACTATATGGGAAGCATCTTGTTGCATAAACGTTCTGATGATCAATATGAAATCATTGATGGGCAGCAGCGCATAACCACTTTATCCATTTTACATCATGTGTTGAATGGTGGTCTGCCTAAGGCCTGCCAAGAGTTATCTTATACATCGGAACAGTCCAGGTGGCATATCCAACAGACAAAAGATGTTTTTGGTGAGGAATTGAATGAAAAATCGGCTTGGTCGGACATCTTCGTTCATCTGATGTTTACTGTGATTAAAGTGCCCAACCAGGATCTGGCCTTTACCTTCTTTGACACGCAAAATAACCGTGGCATTCCTTTGGGTGCAACGGACTTGCTCAAGGCATACCACCTCAGGGCGGTTGAAAAAGAGTCTGAACAAGAAGGCTGTGCCAAGCTGTGGGAGCAGAGTGATAAACTTGGCAAGCAGGACTTTGGCAACCTTGAAAGCTTGTTCCGAAACTATTTATGGCGTGGCCGCTATTGGACAGGTCGCCGGGTCAATATATTTGAGAATAAAGAGCGTGTTTTGAATGAGTTTCAGAAGAAAACGCACCAAAATACGGGTTGGATGCAGCTACATTCACATATGCGTATGCCCATCCAGGCAGGTGCATCATTTTTTTCGTATGCAACAATGTTTGCGGAAATCAGAGAAACTGTGCGAAAAGAAATCAAGGTGTACCTTGATTTGCATGAGTCCTCTTTTGCACACGAGTTTTTATTGCTTTCGTGCATGATGTTTTATGACAAGGCGGGCTCAAAATAGAAGTGCAACACTTTACGGAGGTAAAGTGTTGCGATGG
>CAZLJF010000098.1:0-3643 GCA_964559845.1 uncultured Zetaproteobacteria bacterium
TCTACCAGTACGGGACCACCGCCTCCAAAATGTGCGAAAAAAATTCTACGTTATCTTCCGTCCTCTGGCAGACGATGCCAGGCTGGAGATTGTCAGAAAGGTGATTGCCGAGGTGGTGGACAACTACAACAAGCACAATGGCGAATCCCTTGAAGTCAACGATGAATGGGCCCGCAAATATATCAGTTTCGATATGAGCAACGGTGTTCGTGATTTGCAGCGCCAGATCCAGAAAGATATTTACAGAATGGTGAAGTCGAGAGCCTGATGATTCAACAAAGCAAATATACAAAATGGGTGCTTTTGGGTTGTCTGCTGCTGGCTGGTGTGGTGGTTATGATCACTGTTCCTGAACTGGCATTGGCAGGTGATATGCCTTCATCCGGTATCGTTGCATCTTTCCAATGATGCATCAACCATACGCTTGATAGACTGCTGCTTTGACATAACAGAGTTATACGAGCGAAAAAACCGATCCAAAGGCTTCGGAATAAAGGTGCTGCATATCAAATGAAAAACCGAGCCTGATGGAAAATAAATTTACAGCAAACTTTGGGATTTGATCATGCCCTGATCCAATTTGTTAGCGATGGCGATAACTGTTGTGCATGTTTCGCCTGATCCTGCACCGTTAAGGCAAAGGATATTGCCTTCGGTCTGGATTGCCGTTTTCTGTTCAGTATTGAGGGAATTAAGGGGTGGCTTCATAATGATGGTCAATCCTTTTGGAGGAAAACAGAAGGGCATTAACGGGGTTTCTTGACTTCGTATTTGCTGAGGTCTTCCGGTTTCTCGTCAGAGATCCCGAATGCGTAAGCCACACTCCTGACGCCATGGGATACACCCACTTTGATTGCTTCCCATCCCTCTGGCATTTTTTTGCGTTCAGGCTGGAATGTCTGCTGCATTTTGGTTTGACGCTTCTCTACAGAGTGGTCAAATGCCCTGTGGGCACGATTTGAAGGGGTATCGTAGATCATAACATACCAGAGGATAGCAAGTGCAGCGACAGCGCCGATTACGTGGAGGTTTTTATATCTATCTGCAAAGCGCCAGAAAAAAACATCAGGACTGAGATGGCTATAAACATGAGCAACTGATTCATAATCTACTCCCTGCGTTTGTGTTTGTCGGTTACATGCTCGATATCGATTTGAAACCGTCCGGAATGTTTGATTAAACGCTGCGATTTCAAATCTGCCTTCAGATAGAGTGGATGCCATGACTCTCCCCTGTCTGTGAGTTTCAGATAGTGAAGAGTGTATCCTGTTTTTTCAAGCATGCGAACTACATATTTTGCTCTCCCGATATGCATACCGTCATTTCCCCACGCACAGACGATCATACAATTTAGAGCCAGTTAACACTAATTTCGATGGCGGCGATTCGACTATTTGGGCTATCCAGACGGGCTGCACCCCAAATGAGGCTACCCGGCATTGCTCGTTGATCATTTGAAATCACCAATCTCTCTCCTCGTGCCTTGATTAACCTCATTAGGGCGGCAACACCAACACCGTTATTAATGTGAACAAGCCCTGGTTATTAGTGAAGCTTCTTGTTTATGGCGTTTGCCTGTCTTATATCTGACGGGCAATCGTTGGAGCTTTTTGATTCAATAATGGTGTCTATCATCTCCTTGTTGAGTTCCCCGAAGATCGGCCCGTTCCGGGAGATGAGATATTTTCTGGCATCTTCGTAGGACATCTGGCCCATGGTTATGCCCTGGGATTCTGCATGTTTGTAAACATACCATTCTCTCGCGCTTGGTCCGTTAAAGCCAAGGCCGATCATAAAGGTTGGATCCGTAAGATGAGCCATACAGTTGGCGAATGCTTCACACCGCTCTTTTGAGGCCCATGGATAGGTAAGTTTCGCATCACGAAATGCCTTGACGCTGACATAGACGTTTTCCAGTTTCTCGATAGCCGCCTGGACATCGATTTTTTCATTCCATGCGTTCAGATCGAGCGTTCTCCGTGGATCATATTCCCTGATTTTATTGGCCAGCCCCTGGGGACCGAAAGCCTTGAGCATCATTGCCAGAGCATCGAGGGTCAGAAATGCTTTGCCGTTTTCATCGCATGGCATGATTGTGTCACTGGCAGGCTTGCCGTCATGTTCCGGGATATAGACATGGATTTCATGCTGGATCATTTCGCGCCATGCGGTTCGGATAAATGGGATCTCCAGTTGACGCATCAGCTCTTCCAGTTCATCGAATGTCCCGTAGACGCCGATTGCGGTGATGGATGCGATTCCATTTTCTGTGCCGTATTCTGAAATTTCGCCGATCCCCAGTTCTATTTTGGGAACATGCTGGATGATTTCGATGGCCTTCTCGGGGATCTGGATGGTTCCTTCCGTATAGGTGTTCGGGATGGGTTCCTCTTCTGTTTCGGTGTTGGGAGAACCGAACAGGTTCTTCATGATTTTGAGCATGTTTTTTTCCTTTTTCATGGAGTGATGTTAAAAACTGTTTTGAGGGGGTGCAACTATCAGGCATGTATTGGAGGAATGGGTGGATCGAGGCGGATGCCTGCGAACCATCCAGCGGTGTGGTTTACCTGCATGGGCAGAAACCTTTCCCGGAACAACGGAGAATTTTCCTCTTTCAAGGAATGGTGTTGTCCTTGAAAGGTACTGATCTCCAGTTCGGGAACCACTTATTGTCCGGGCATCCGCCAGTGCCCAACCTCCTCATGGAAGGCTACCTTCGGCGGCGCCAGATGCGCGAGGTAAGCACCTTACGGGGCTTTTCCGGCATTAAAGCCCATGCGCCCACCTCAATGAGGGTGCGCCGGGCATTTGTATCGCCGTGCAGGTCGGAGATAAACTTTTCGGGGTTGTCCCCGAGCAGCTTCTCCGTGGCGACCTTGGCAAACGCCTCCGGAGTGGTTGGGATATTCTCAACCATCTCTTCAAAGGAGCTTGACTGAAAATATCCCTTGAAAAGATGGTTGAGGTTCTTACCTCTCCATCAGGATCGGGCACTCGATCCAGGGGGTGTTTTAGATGTTTTTGCTACTGGCGCAGGGGGGTGCATTCATCCAGCGATTTCTTTCCCTCGAAATCGACCATGCAGGTTCTGAACATATCCAGGATCTTCTTCATGGCCCCTTCCGTTTCATCCTCGTAGAATTCGAAGCAGTTGTGGTAGGTTCGGAGCGAGTCGGTGGAGGCCTCCGCGTAGATGATGATCGATTTCGTGTCCGCGATCAGGTCGTTGATCGCATCGATTGTAAACAGAGGGTCGTAAATCGACTTGTCGGTTTCCACGAAGATATGTCCGATCATCAGCTGGAACGGGTCGCCCTGAAAGATGGCGTGGTAGCTTGCTTTCTCTTCGATGTCGAACGGAAAGTGATAACAGGCCGGGTGAACATCAGAGACGCGAATCTCTTCCATCTCCGGATGCATCTGTCGGATCTGTTCACGGTAGAATCTGGAGGTGATGCCGTGCCACTCCGTCGTTGGTTCGGCGAGATAGTGGCCGAGCATAAAAATGTATCTGTACATCATTTATTTCCTGTTATGAATTTGATTGCCAATGGCATCAGTTGCTTCTTTTAATGCTTTCAGGATTACTTGGATTCCCCTCAAAAAGTCACAACCCATTGATATATTGAGACAAAGCGATGTT
>CAZLJF010000099.1:0-3630 GCA_964559845.1 uncultured Zetaproteobacteria bacterium
CCATCGTCCAAAGCTTTAACTCCCCTGCATATAAAAACTGTTCGGAAATATAACAGACAACACATGGATTGCTTCTATCAATTCCATAATGACTCCTGCTTAGCAATCGCATATGCCGAAAATAATAAGGCTATTTACAATACGCCACAGTGGAAGCTGAAACCCCTCCTCTATCATGCATCTGGTTTCTCCCTAACCGGAGAACCGGATTTCCAGCTCTTGACTGAAGGCAAAGCTCACCGCTGAACTTATCAGCAAATCGAACTATGGAAACAAGAATGGAGCGCGGGTGGCGAATGCCGGTCCATCGAGGTGCCGGCTTGGCGGTGAGCAGATGCAGCAGCATCAGGCGCTTCGGATGCCCGGGCGACCATATCCGATCGACCACCGGCGCGAGCATTTCCAGTAGCGTGACCTCGTGCCCAACGAGTTCCCCACGGCGGGAAAGCCGACGACCTCCGCAGGCATATTCATAGGCCTTGCCCGTATCGTGGAGCAGGCAGGCCGCCAGAACCAGGTCGCGCTCTTAGTTTGCCATGCCGCCCGTGATGCGGCTGGTCATATCCGGTACCTCCAGTGTGTGCAGGGCCAGTCCGCCGGGGAAGGCATGGTGATGCCGCACATGCTTGCAGGTGCAGGCATGAATGCCCTGAGAAAGGATGCCTGAGCGAAAAAGCGGTTGAGCAGCAGCCTGATTTTACTGTCCTCAAGACTCTCGACATGATCGTGAAGCCTTCTGGCAACCCCATGGCCGGGAAGGGCGGAGTCAATGAAGGCATTGCATCGAGCCCGAAAAAAACATTTCAAAACCAGATCCAATCAGGTGGCAGTGAAAATCATCAAGGGCCGAAAACGCAAAAGCAGCATCTTGTTGAGGATGTAGCCAGATTCATGCTAGTGGGTATCACTGATGTCGAGAGAGTGAAGAAAAATGCAGAAACCCTATATGAAATCCGAACACGAAGTGGTAATCCGCGGCTACCACTTGTGCCCCCCTCAAATAAAATTACCCGAGGGCAGAGAAGGCTTGGAAAGCATTTTCATAGCGCTGAAGAAATAAAGGCCAACTCAAGTCTGACCCGAAAAGCATTGGCCATGTTCCTCAAAGGAGACCCATCTCACGGGATGGAAACAATTTTAGGAAACAAAACTGATGCTCTGGTATTCATAGATTTTCTGACCATGCTCAGTATCGCAAAGAGCCGTCTGATTGTCCGATATTATCCGGATATCCGTGCAGACGCATCCGAAATCAATGAAGGATAAAGTATTGGTCTAAATCCCCGGGTATTCCAAAAGTCAGATTCAAGATGATGCCGAAGTCTCAGCGGCGCAAGTCAGCAGATATCAATTCTCTGGTCGGACGGATCAGTATAGGAGTCGCCAGCAAAGGAGATGACCAAAACCGACGTAGCCAGGGCATTCGCAATGCCCTGCATATTCTCTCGGTCTGGAATGCAGACAAAATTTTCAACTTGGAAAATGTCAAATGACATCAATCCTTACGGGATAAGGCGACTCCTTGATTTACGAACGGTGTCCGCGAGTACAAGGCGTCGAGACTCATGGTGTGTCCAATCTATTCGAGTGGTAATCCGGCATAACTTTTCAGGGCCACCAACAGCAAAATGGTGAGCAGGCTGAGCATTAGCGCATAGTTCCTTCTTGGCTGGCGGCGGATGACGATCTTCATGGCCAGGAGAAAAGGTATCGACTCCAGACAAGCCAGCGTGAGACGCTTCCGCGTCAACTCATCGAGATACGATGCCCCCGTCAAAAGCTCGGGAACCAGCCAGGAAACCAGGATGAGCAGAACCTCGAACCCCGATGTCAGAAACACTCTTCGGGCGCGCCTGAAAACGAGCTTGATGACCACCCACAGCGCCACAAGTATGGACAATACGGCCAGATAGAAATGCACCGAGTCATCGCCATAACACGCAAACACCACCAGCAGCAGGAAAACGCACCAGTAAAGCAGGCCATGCACCAGGCCCAGTCGGTCATTCGGTGACCGGATCGGGTAAAGAGCCAGGAGTCCTGTGGCACTGAGCATCAGCAACCAGTTGAGCTTTTGCGGCAAAGGCTGGATGAAAAACACCGGAGCCAGCAAAGTACAGGGAATCAGCCAGGTTACCCACGGGATGCTGCGCCCGGACCAGCGGATAAGTCGCTCAAAGAGAGTATGTTGGCTCGCAGTATCCGCAGCATCCGCAGCATCCGCAGCACCGGACCATTGAAAACCTGCTCGTTCAAGAGCAGACACAACTCCATAGACAAGCAAGGCAAGGCCTAATCCTCCCGCAAGCTGCATCCATTCAAGCACATGTCGCAGGTAAACTGCGGCAAGGCCAAACAGACCCATCGTGCCATACAGTACAGACACCACCGCCCCATGAGGCAGGCCAAGACGCAGCAATCGATGGTGCAAATGTGTTTTGTCCGGGGAAAAAGGGCTGCGACCCAGCATCATTCTTCGGGTCATGACTAGCAGGGTATCGATAATGGGCAAGGCCAGAACCAGAGCCATGCTGATTGGAGCAATCGCATGATCGCCACCCTCGGCGAGCAGCACGGCGGTTGTTGCAAGCAGATAACCAAGCAAAAGGCTCCCGGTATCCCCCATGAAAATCTTGGCTGGATGGGAGTTGTAATAGAGAAAACCGAGCAGGGCACCAAACAAAGCCACAACGATAGAAAGGACGGCCCATTGATGGCACGCATAGGCGAAGAATCCCAGGAAAAGACACGCGATCGCGCTCAGGCCTCCGGCCAGGCCATCAAGCCCGTCCGACAGGTTCACGGCATTGATCACCCCGACAATGCAGATAACGGTTACCATCGACGCAAGGTTTCCCGTCTGAATTGGCCCGGTACCAATCAGATCACCCAGCGAATGGAGGCTTACACCGCTCCACCATATGAATGCAACCGCTGCCAGTATCTCGCCGGCAAACTTGTATCTGGGGCTGATATGCCATATGTCATCGATGATGCCGGTGATAATGATGATCAGGGCACCCAGCATCACCCCCTGTATTGCAGCATCACCGAATGCAAACATTGACAGGCCAAAGATAAAGCCCACCGCAATGGCAATGCCGCCAGCCTTGGGCATGGGCCTGGCATGGACCTTGCGTTCATCTGGTCGGTCCACCATGCCCGTCTTGTGCGCAAGAGTGGTCACTATCGGCATGGCCAGCAAGGACACCATCAGCGCTGTTACCAGCAACAAGCCATACTCAACCACCTGTTCGCCCCCAATTCATCTACGAAGTCTGTCCATCCCATTGGAAAAGGGACAATAGACGGAAAGCAACAGCGGTTTCAAGATCGAAGTGCAACACGCCTGATATTTTGATCGAGGCTCCCTCCAGTCCAGCAGGTGGTAGATCTTTACCAGATAACGACCCTTGCCCAGACGGGATTCGATCGTATGTGCTGATAATGCAAACATATACCCCCCCCCTCCGAAAATGCGGGTAATTATAACAAAATTAAATGGTTGTTGAAGTGTTTGCTCGCCACGCGGCATGGCATAGATGGCCGTGTAGACGGTTTCATGACTTACCTGATAGCTGATATCATCCGGATGCATGCGCTTGAGTATACCCGATGCCTGCTCCGGAG
>CAZLJF010000100.1:0-3483 GCA_964559845.1 uncultured Zetaproteobacteria bacterium
AAACAGAAAAAAAGAAACAAAAACAATACCTTGAGATTTATTCAGGGGCGACTATCTAACTAATGACTAGATAGTGCGGGCCAACTGAATCCCCAACCAGGTAAGTAACAGGCAAACAAACACCTGTCCGAATACATTACCAGCAGCCATGCCATAAGCGCCCTCCTGCAAAAGGCGAACAGACTCCAGCGAATAGGTCGAAAAGGTTGTAAATGCGCCCAACATGCCAACGGTTAATGCCAGTCGAACCAGCTCACTGACGGTGGAACGTTCAATCAACCAAACAAAAAGAAAGCCTAGCAGGAAACTGCCAAGCGCATTGACGGCAAATGTGCCCCACGGAAATGCTCCACCTGCAAAGCGTTGCACGGCTCCGGCCAATAGCCAGCGCAATACTGCGCCTGCCGCCCCGCCAGCAGCTACAGCTGCAATCTGTTTAATCATGGGACTTAACCATCATTTTTCCTCACCTTGTTCCTGCGATCCTTGAGCCACCGGATACGCTCATTCAGAGTCTTCTCGAAACCACGGGTGGTCGGATCATAAAGGGAAACAGCCTTCATTCCATCGGGAAAGTGAGACTGCCCGACAACGGCATCGTCAGCATTGTGGGCATACTGGTAACCCTTACCATGCCCCAACTGCTTCATCAGCTGTGTTGGCGCATTCTTCAGGTGCATCGGTACATCCAGATGCTGGCTCTCTTTTGCCAGCCTGCGCGCTGCCTTTTCAGCCATATAAGTGGCATTGCTTTTGGGTGCCAGAGCAAGATAAATAGCGGTTTCAAATAGCCCCTGCTCACCTTCCGGTGACCCCAGTATCCGATACATACGTTGTGCATCCAGTGCCAGCGTCAACGCCTTCGGATCAGCAAGGCCGATATCCTCTGTGGCCATACGG
Source organism: uncultured Zetaproteobacteria bacterium (assembly GCA_964559845.1). Lineage (GTDB taxonomy): Bacteria > Pseudomonadota > Zetaproteobacteria > Mariprofundales > Mariprofundaceae > WSZY01. The sequence continues at coordinate 901 of CAZLJF010000100.1, forward strand.
ATCATCCGGCGAGCCAGATAGAGCGGCTCTTCACCCGATTCCAGCATGCGGGCAAGCCAGTAACATGCCGCATCGGCATCCGAGTCACGGATCGACTTGTGCAGCGCCGAAATCAGGTCATAGTGACTATCACCATCACGATCATACTGACCCTGCCTGCGTGTCCACTGCTCTGCCACACTCTGCCTGTTCCATACTTTTGATGCATCCACCTCAAACAGGCTTTGCAGTGCATTCAGGGCATAGCGTGCATCACCATCGCAGGCCTCTGCCAGCCACTTAAGCGCATCATTACTGACACTGAACGTCGCTGAATCCTTGTTCAGCAGTGCAATGCCACGCTTCAGTATCTGTTGAATGGATTCACTATCCAGTGGCTTCAAAACAATGACACGGCAACGAGAGAGCAGTGCATTATTCAGTGAAAAAGAGGGATTTTCTGTCGTTGCGCCCACCAGAACAAGCGTGCCATCCTCGATATAGGGAAGCAGTACATCCTGCTGAGCCTTGTTAAAACGATGGATTTCATCGAGAAAAAGCAGATAGCTGCGCCCCTCGCGCCTGGCGCGGTCAACAACGGCCTGCACCTCTTTTTTACCGGCCGATACGGCGGAGAGCTGTTCAAATGGCATATCGGCCGACTCCGCCATAATGCGGGCCAGTGTTGTTTTGCCGACCCCCGGCGGCCCCCAGAAGATCGCTGATACCGCCCTGCCCTCATTCAGGGTTGTGGAAAACCATGAGTCCGGATCCGTCAGCTCATCCTGGCCTGCCACATCGGCAAGCATGGTCGGCCGCAACCGATAGGCCAGTGGAGCTGTACTGTTTACAGCTGCAACTGTGTCAAACAGCTCAGGTGAAGACAGAATCAGAACTTCCTGGAGAGAGAGAGTGCGAAGCCATGGAGGCGATCCCGATAACTACCTGCAAAGGGACCCGTGACACGACTCTTAGGATAAAATGTATAGGAGTACGCGATATCGGCATGGACACCGAACATGTCACCACCGGCGCCAAGGCTTAACTGATGGCCTGCCTGGTCAGCTATTGCCGGATGGAATGCTGTCGTGCTGCTGGCTCCCTGGTCATAGGCATAACCGAAGCGGAGCTGGCTGCTCTCCTGCCAGAACCATGTTGCCCCCGCCATCACGGTCAGGCTATCCTGCAGATGCAGTGCATTGGCCTGAACAACCGTGCCGCCGGAAATGACATTCAAATCACTGAGTCCGGACCAGCGGCTCCAGTTGACATCAACTTCCAGCCGGACTGCATCGGCCACATCGCGGGCAACAGCAATGGTCACTTCGTCCGGCAGCCTTACCTGTAGACTCTGATTACCCCCGGAAAGGGTGATGTTTGCACCCAGGCGCGCCAGCGCCCCCACTGACCACATCGGTGCGGGCTTCCATTTCATGGAGAGATGCCCGCCAAAAGAAGTTCTGTTATCCCCGGAAAAGGCCTGTGCCCCCTGTGTCAGGGTCGCAGAACTCAGATACCAATCCTCGCCCGCTGCAAAAGCCAGGGAACTATTCAGCCTGTAAATGAGATCCAGTGAGAAACGATCCATCGTCAGCGCTGTTCTGCCTGCACTGCCGGGAAAAGCAACACTCCACTCATTATCTACCTTGTAGGGTCGATTATAGGCCAGCGAAAAGCCGAAATTCCCGTCATGTGGCACCCACGAGGCATAAAGATGATTCAGGTTGCCTGCAGCGCCATTGTTGGGTGCAACAGATCTTCCAAGGTTAACCGAACTGTTCCGGTACTGAACATTGATGCCGGCCATGCCCTGGATACCGTCCTGCCAGGCAAGCCCTGCCGGGTTGTAGGCTGCGGCTGAAACATCATCGGCACCTGCGACCATGGCATTGGCCACACCCAAACCCGAGGCAGACATGTTTGAACTGGCAAAACCTCCCGCTTCAGCTGTTGTTATAAACATGCAACAAAGCAGCATTGCACTTATTTTTTTCATAGCAGTCATACTCCGTAATAACTTTAATAACTCTGCCCTGGATCTTCGACTGAACCGGTAATATCAAGTACTTCCACACCCTCAGGCGGAACAAACAGAAATAATTCCTCAGATGGAATCTCTCTATTCATGTCTGAAAGGATAATCCTGTTACGGTTGCCCAGCATATCTTCACTTTCAAGCCAGTGAAGATCGCCTGCCACCGAGAATGCCAGAAGCAACTCCGGTCCTCTGTCAATCCGGATACGATAAGCAGCACCACCGGATTCAAGCTTCTCTGTGGCGAGCAACTTTATATCCTTCGGGCCTATCCGGCCATCAAGCAGTTGCATGGCAACCGGATCAACCGCATCAAGACTTTTCATCCGTTCGGCCTGCAGCAGGTCAGCCTCATAATGCCAGATAACACCGCCACTGCTGATATAGAGCTGTTCATATGGAGCAACATACTGCCAGCGGAAATGGCCCGGCCTGCGAATCGCCAGTCTGCCGGAATAGTGCTGCTCGCCACCCTCGGCAAAATAGACGACCTGACGAAAACGGCATGAAAAGCCTTTCGTTGCAGCCATTTTTGCAAGCGCCTGCTCAAGCCTTTCGGCTGCATCGGG
>CAZLJF010000101.1:0-3433 GCA_964559845.1 uncultured Zetaproteobacteria bacterium
CGATCTCACCACCAACAAAATGGAAGCCTCGAAATGACGGTTGATCGAGGTCCCCTTAACCCTGAACAGCACACTGAATGAGTATAAAAATGTTATGGTAGGAAAAAGCGAAGAGAAGCTCCTTCTGCAACAGGTTAAAGCCGCCATCGAAGAGGGGGTGACACGTGGTCAGATCAGGGCTGAACAGGAGTTAGAGCTGATAAAAGAACGCGCAAAGAACAGGCCATAAAGATAACCTCCGGCAAAGAACCCGCTTGTGCGCTATAATGGAATTAGAACTTAAGTTTGATAAGGATAAAGTCATGGCCTCACCTCTGCTCCGCTCCACCATTCTGACGATTGCACTCGTTATATTTTGTCTCCCTGCAGCCCATGCGGCCAGCAAGGTTGAAATTGATGCCAAAGTTAAAGCCGCGCTTGTCTCTTTTTATGAGCAGGTGAAGTCCGGTAAAGAATTGGCCGGCAAAGCCGCAGGCGTGCTGGTCTTTCCTGAGGTGTACAAGGCCGGTATCGGTATTGGCGGCGAATATGGTGAAGGAGCTCTGCTTATTCGTGGCAAAACGGCTGGCTACTACAGCACTGCCGCAGCATCCATCGGTTTTCAGCTCGGCGCACAAATCAAGTCGCAGATCATTCTTTTCATGACAAAAGCGTCGCTCAGGAAGTTCCGCAGCAGTGATGGCTGGAAAGCAGGCGTAGATGGCAGTGTTGCCGTAGCCCATGTTGGTGCAGGCGGCGATATTGATACCAATACCGTTAAAGAGCCTGTGATCGGTTTCATTTTTTCAAACAAGGGCCTGATGTATAATCTTACCTTTGAAGGTGCAAAGATTACAAAACTAAACAGGTGACAAGACAAAAAAGCATTAGCGACATGGACTGGCAGAACCCTGATGACGTGACGCTGACCAGACTGCTGAAACATGCAAAAACCATCGCTGTGTATGGCTGTTCGCCCAAGCCGGATCGCACCAGCCATCAGATTGCCGCCTTCCTGATTGAACAGGGTTATCATGTGATTCCCGTACACCCCAAAGCCAGGAGCATCCTTGGGCAGAAGGTTTATGCCAAACTTGCCGACATCCCGCTGCATGTCGATATTGTTGATGTCTTCCGAAAAGCTGAATTCACGCCGGATATTGCCCGGCAGGCCGTTGAGATCGGGGCCTGCGCCCTATGGCTGCAACAGGGCATTATCAATGAGGCGAGCTTCCGGATTGCACGGGAGGGCGGACTCATCCCCGTCATGGATCGCTGCATAGCCGTCATGCATCGCCTGCTGATTCGCTAAACCCCTGTTGATTATGTGACAGCTCCGCAACAACGTTTGAACTTTTTACCACCACCGCAAGGGCAGGCATCATTTCTGCCGATATTGCTGACGCTGCACTTGCCATCCAGATAGAGCCATTGATTATCAATGCGAATAAAACGACTGCTTTCATGCAGCCGCTTGCCTCTGCTGCCGTCACGGAAGCTGGCAATAAACACCACCCTGCCGTGCTGATCATGTTCCAGCCCCTTTTCAAGCGCCACAACCTCCAGGCCGATCCATTTCAGCGCCGTGCCGCCAAGCTGTTCAGGGCGGCTATCCGGGTGCCAGGTTTGTAGCAGATAGTCGTGATTCCCCAGCACATAGGCCGTATAACGTGAACGCATCAGAGCTTCGGCTGTTGGCGCACCTCCATGATCGATATAACGGCCACAACATTGCTCAAACACCTTGCCCAAGCCACAAGGACAACGGCTCATCGCCTCTCCTCAAGCTTCATCCGCACCTTTTCGATTCTGTTACGATTGGCGCCAAGATCGGAATGCCCCACCCGGGAAGCGGAACGGAAATGGATCACGCCATTTTCACGGTCCAGCCGCATCTCAACATCATCAACAAAACGAAAAATAGCCGAAACAAACTCCGCATGCAGATAACTATCCGTTTCGCTCATTATTCTGCCACCGCTGGCGAGAACGGCATGTTTGACATTTGACCAGAGTACTTCCGTATCTTTTCCTTCTACAATTATCGGCAGAATTTCGTGTATTTTCTGTTTCCCCGGCCAGGACTCACTACAGACACAGTTCGGCTTGTCAGGGCATGGCCGAAGCCTGCCGTCAATCAGCCCCAAATCCGGACTCTTGCCATGTGACCACACAGCAAGCACAACAAACACCAGTAGTATGAAACCGGTAAGGATTGCGGCGCCTGTCATCAGCTTCCCGGACATTTTTTCTTCATCATTTTACCTGTCATACCGCCAGATTATGGATCAGCCATTGCCTGAACAAGTATAATATCCTCCTTCCTCCCACCATAAAACATAATATTTTCTTTGTGTTGTGATTATTGGCATGCTTGGTGCATCTTATTCAGGAGTTTTCAACATGAGTTTTTCCTGTTTTATTAAACTGGTAATCGGTGCTTCGCTCCTTGCAGTTCCGGGCTTCTTTGTCGAAAAAAGTCTTGGTCTGTCTGGCTACATGCCTACGGCTTCGCTTTTTGCCACAGGGCTCTTCCTTGGAGCCGTCATTGGTGGTGTGGCAACTGCGCTCTATCCTGCTTCAGGCAGCAGTGCTTCCGACACGGGCACCATCTATGTAGGTAATCTGCCTTTCAGTGCCACACAGGAAGAGGTGGAGGATCTGTTCCGCCCCTACGGTACCGTTCATAGCGTACGTCTTGTGACCGGTCCGAATCGTCGTCCGAAAGGCTACGGCTTTGTCGAGATGGATACAGACGGCGCCAAAGAGGCATTGAAGCTTAATGGTGTGGACATGGGCGGGCGTAAGCTGCGTATCAATACGGCCAAAGAGAAAAACGAATAGCCCGGCTATCATTTCTCTTCTCGTAACGTCAAGGGGCTGCTCAGGCAGTCCCTTTTTTGTTTTGTAGCCGCTACCGAATCAGCGTTGCACCTGTGAAGTAGGGATGAAGGTTGGCAAGCACGACATAAACCACGGCGCTGATCACTACAACTATAGCGTCATATCGAATGGATATCTTTTTTCCTGCCGGCCGGGCGCCTCGGCGATTGGCTGAAACCATGTCAAATAACGAATAGACCAAAAATGAGCCGAACAAAATCATCGATGCCTGATCGCCATTGGTGATGAGGTGTCCGCATGACCAGAATGTGATACCCCAAAGCATCGGGTGAGCAGTAAATCGTTTCAGGTTGGATTGCATATTCATGGCAACAAGACAATAGAGTGCCAGCATCATTGAAATATTGGTTACCACATAGCTCCATGATGCCGGCTCCCAGACAGGGACAAATTCAGCCTCGCCTTTTCCCGTCACGACCAGATAAAGCCCAGCCAATGAGATCAGTGCAAACATGCCTTTATAGGGCTTCTCACCCAGCCTGGAGAAGAGTGCATTACGTAATGTTGGAACAGACGGCAGCAGATGAATTGAAAAAAATACTACCAGCCC
>CAZLJF010000102.1:0-3332 GCA_964559845.1 uncultured Zetaproteobacteria bacterium
AAACAGAAAATTTACGACAATTGGTGCTGATCAATGCTTAACCGGACAGCTGTGTAATCAGACATTATTCAGGGTTTCTTTAAAAGGGGTACGCAAAGCACCCCTTTTATAGGTTGGTGGAGGCGGTGGGAGTCGAACCCACGTCCGAAAACCATCAGCCAGTGGTTCTACATGTTTAGTCTGTTCAGACAGCACCCTCTGGAAACCGAACAGACAAGGTGCCCGGAGGGTCGATTCGTTACTTTTTAACCTCCGGCGTCACGATTCTCCAACTCCGAAGGCGATCCCATCTGTTTGACCCCGGATACTCAAGCGATGGGCAACTCAAGTGCGGGGTGGCTTACGCTGCGTATGCCAGTTCTACGTCGTCGTTTGCAACTATTGCAAATGTCAGCTTTTTACGGGACCAACAACCCGACATGCCCCAAAGGGTTCAGTATCTCCGTCGATACCAGTCGCCCCCGAAGGAGCGGATAATTATAGGCATTGAACATTAAGGCGCAATGAATCTCTTATTGCGTCTGCATAAACCCGTTAATGATAAAACCCAACGCAAAGAAGAGACCTGTCCAGTGCGACATCAGAAAATAGCTGAACCCCCACTCCTCCCCTTCGATCAGCAGCCGCATGCAAAGCAGCACCTGCCAACCCGCTGCAAACAACCAGCCCGTCCATACCGCTACACCAAGTGATAATGAGGCTACAGCCAGCAGCAACAGCATAATCACGGCAAACAGCACAATGGCTTTGACGGCATGTCTACCAAACCAGATAGCGGTAGACTTCATACCCGCCCTCATATCATCCGGCCGGTCACCCAGCGCATAGGCCGTATCATACGAGAGCGACCAGAAGATATTGGCGCCAAACAGCAGCCATGGAATAGCAGAATCCGTTACGCTCCCGCTTTCCGCCGCCCAGGCCATCACCGCGCCCCAGCCGAAGGCCATACCCAGCCACGCCTGCGGGAAGTGCGTATAACGCTTCAGAAATGGATAGATGGCAGCAAGCAACACTCCCACAACAGCCAACCGGATAACCAGCAGTGACACCTGCCACACCAGCAACAGTGCCAGCAACAGCATGACAACAAAGCCGGCCAACGCCACACCCGGCGCAATACGCCCCGCTGCAATCGGACGTTCTCTGGTGCGTTCGACATGCGGGTCAAGATGACGGTCCGCAAAATCGTTAATAATACAGCCGGCCGAGCGCATCAGAAAGACACCGGCAACAAACACAACGAGATTTTTTATATCCGGTTGACCGTGCGATGCAGCCAGCAGCCCCCACATGGTTGGCCAGAGCAACAGCCAGTAGCCCACGGGACGATCCACCCGCATCAAGACGAGCCACTCTTTCAGTGAACCCACGGGAGAAAACTTCATCTTATATGAATAGCCCCTAATGCGCATTATTTTTGTTTCATGTCAATGCCTGCGCGACAGTAAGCGCAACCGTTTCCATATTTCCGGATGAAATATCTCCACCACCAACGCCCGCATTCCCGATGGCGAGCGCAACACCGAACGGCGCCCCATGCGCCCCGCATGAACACCTTCTCCTGCCATCTCAACAATACTCAGATCGGAGCGGGAGAGGGAGAGTCCCCGATCCAGCAACAGGTTCCCCAGAGGACGCCTTCCCTCCTGAAGTTCATTCATCAGGTCGGCCGGAAGATCATCCAGCGGCAACACCGATTCCGCATCAAACATCACCGAATCCCGGTGCAATAGTGAAACCTGACGCCTCAGACATGGCGACCCCGGCGGACAATCAAGAAGCGCCGCTTCATCCGGACTTGCACAATCCACAAACTGATCATGCAGGCGCACTGCCAGGCGCATGCCGTAATGACGCTCAAGAAAACGAGTCAGAGAACCGACTGTCGTCAACACAGCTGCCGCATCTTTCGATACACCTGCATCCTCTGCCCGCCATTGACGTACCGGTATCCAAACCTGCTCTTCCAGAGAACCAAAAAACATCCCCGCATCTTGGGGCATGCACTGTACTGGTCAAGGGAAGAGAATCGAAAGGTTGCAGCCGTCACCATTTTCAGGCCGAATTCACTCATGCCACGCTGCCGCATATATCTTGACCAGCCACTCAAAACGGGAGATGAGGCAACCATCCCTGCCGACCAGACCCATTACCTGCGCCATGTCATGCGTCTTGTTTCCGGTGATCAAATCATCCTCTTCAATGGTGAAGGCGGTGAATACGAGGCAACTGTTACCGGACTGAGCAGGCAGGGTGGCTCCTGCCATATTGAATCGTTTGTTGATGTTAATCGAGAGCTGCCGCTTTCTGTCCACATTATCCAGTGTGCCAACAAAAGCGACAAGATCGAGACTGTGCTGCAGAAATGTACGGAACTGGGTGCTGCCAGCTTCCAAATTGCCAGCAGTGAACGGTCTCAATTCAAGCTGGCCGGCAAAAAACTGGATAGCCGGCTTGCACGCTGGCAGAAAATCATCATTGAGGCAGCGGAACAGAGCGGAAGAACATCCATCCCTGCAGTCACATGGCATCGGTCACTACAGGAAACAAAAGCAATCGGTACTGCTTATGCCTTGCATCCGGAATCAGCCCTGCAGTGGCAACAGGTAAAGAGCGGAATCATTACGGCCGGCAACAACATTACGCTTGCCACTGGTCCTGAAGGCGGCTGGAGCAGACGCGATCTGGAAACCCTGTCCGGGCTCGGGTTCTCCAGCCTGATGTTTGGCCCGCGTATCATGCGCACCGAAACCGCAGCTCCGGCGATACTTGCAGCAATCCAGGCCGTACTGGATTGAAGAATGCTTGGTTTTTCAGAAAAATGCCGGATAATTGCATCCGTGCAATATCCGGCCATGCAGCGCCAAAACACAATCACCTGGCTGCCCTGCCGGATTTTGACAGACTATCTATGATCTGTATGGAAGCGTGAAATAAATCTAGCACTTTCTACAGACCGCCCTAAATAGAAGCCGATGTAGCTCAGTTGGTAGAGCAGCTCACTCGTAATGAGCAGGCCAGCGGTTCAAATCCGCTCATCGGCTCCATCTTTATTTCATAAAACCAATGAGCATTCATAAATATAGCCTGTTTTTCATACCGAAAAATAATGGCAACTTAAAACCCAAAATCCGACATTGGCATTGAGCAACATGTCTGAGAGTTTTGAGTTTGGTTGATTCTCAGTGATTTGCCTGAATGGATGGCGTGTCGAAGGGTTCTCCAGCCCGTGATGGGGCAGTTTGCGCCCATATGGATCGATTTTTCTGTGTTGCGGGCAGACCGATCCCCCGGCATGCCACGGTGCGAGACATGATCCGTTCAGGCGC
>CAZLJF010000103.1:0-3256 GCA_964559845.1 uncultured Zetaproteobacteria bacterium
GAAGCCTATGGCGTGGATGCGCATGTGATTGCCTATGGCGGCGATCACGCTGTGGCCGTAGACGCAGCACCTGTAGATGAGCTTGGGTTGCCGGAACGTTATGCCTTTTCGGTTTGTCGCATCGAACCTGAAAACAATGTGCATCTGATTCTCGAAGCTTTCGCTGGCCTGAGCGAATGGTCGCTGGTGATGGTAGGGAACTGGAATAGCAGTGATTACGGGAGAAAATTAATACGTCAATATTCTTCCAATCACAGCCTGATGCTCTTTGATCCAATTTACGATCTTGGCAAGCTAAAAACCTTACGGGAGGAAATGGCATGCTATGTTCACGGCCATTCAGCAGGGGGGACCAACCCGTCACTGGTTGAGGCCATGCATTTTGGCAAGCCAATCTTGGCGTTTGATTGCGACTTCAACCGCTGCACGACTGAAGACCAGGCATTGTATTTTCAAAAGCCTGAGCAGCTTATTGATGAGCTGGCTCTGGCATCAGACTATGAAACGTGGGGGAAAATCGGTGAAGATATGCGTGAGATAGCCCGGCACCGATATTCATGGAACATAGTCGGTGAGGCATATTATTCACTCATGAAGTAATTTTTATTGCTTTGGCTGGCTTGAGCGCCGGGCAAAAAAGCAAAGAGATTTACGCCAAACGTAAATGCACGGTAGCGCCTGTATTCGGCATCATCCAGAATGTGCCTGGATTCCGTCAATTTTCCATGCACGGGTTGAAAAAGGCACAAGGCGAATGGCAATTGGTCTGCATAGCATGGAATATCAAGCGGATGTTCGCCCTGAAGAGCGCATGAGATCATATCTCATCAATGAACATCACAAAACGGGCAAACTAAAATAGTAGCCCAGTGATAAGGAAATCACCCTAGCCTTAAAATGCCCTTTCGGCGCCTGCATCAAGCCGTAGGAAGCCTGCAGGCTGTACCTTTTTGAAATCTGCCACCCCAAAGCCGCATCAGCTTGCCATACCAGGCCTCCGGCCATATCCAAACCACCACCACCACCAGCGCCAACAAGCGCATCCATTTCCACGAACAACGGCGATCGAAAAACAGGCAGGCGTACACCGCCACCTACAAGGCCAGTCATATAGCCCCCGCCCATGCCCTTGTAGGCGCCAATGCCCTGTCCGCTCAGGAAAAACCAGTCGTTCGGAAAATAATCCAGCTGGTAACCAAGCAGGTCGACATTCAGGTTTGCATGATGATTGCGCCAGTTCGGGGCATCCTTCAGATACCGCTGTTTCACCATGCGAACGCGCAGATGCCGGGCTTCAAAATCTGCAAGATCGCCTGAATCCACCACATCTTCATGCACATCGGGATTAAAGAAATGATAGCCCAGCATCACCGAGACACTGGCGGCCCTGAAGCTCCCGCCAGTGGCCTTGACGTAACCGGTGCCAGCCTGGGCAAAAACATGTTCGCTCAGCCTCTGCTGGAGCAATAGCTGCGCATCCAGAAGCACGCCGCCGCCTGTGGCCACATTGCCCCCGCCGGCCGGTCCGAGAGAAGCGGACAGCTTCAGCCAGGTGCTATCCGTTATCGCTTGCCGGTAGCCCGCCCCAAGCAGGATCTGCATGTAGCCATTGCTTTTCCCCTGCATGGCACCCTCGGATTCAAGCTTGAGATAAACATGATCATCCAGATACCGGTTCCATTCGACACCTGCCAGCCCCATACTCCTGTGCTGGAGCCTGCCATTATTCGCCAGAACGCCTGCCGGGATCATATAGAGGCGATACACAACGGAGAATTCCTGCTCGGCCGTGCGCACGCCAAGCCAGGGGCTGGCCTCAAATGTGGGTAAATCGATCCAGCCGGGCGGGATGAGAGTCTGGAAAGGCAAGGCATAGGAGAGATAGGGCTGGGTACTGTGAATGGCTCCATCCGGAAACTCGACCCGGCTTAGTCCAAGACCAATTGCCCCAAGGGCTTCGGTATGAAACATGCCCCCGAGATAACCGCGTAGCATCAAGCCACCGCCCTGCAGCTTGTACCCGCCCCCGCCGCCCCCGGCCCCGACAAACATGCCAGCCTGGACTTCGAAATGCTCACTTATCCGTTTGTGCATCTCCCCGGCAAAACCAAGAGTGATGAAGCCGCCCCGCTTGCCAGCCATCGCGCCATAACTGCCGCCGCCAAGAGCAAGCCAATCGTTCATGTCATAAAGAAATGATCCACCGAGCAGGCCTATCTTTTCATTACCCGACAGCCTCAGTGTTTCATAGCCGGCTACAAACCTTGCCTGGGCGGGTTTGACGCTCCCCATCTCCTCTGCATGGATCAAACTACCGCTAACGCTACAGGCACACATAGCCAAGAGCCAGCATAGCCGTTCGATATATCGCACAATCAAGAAACACTCCCTAAAAAAGAAGGGGCATCTTCCTAGCCAACCTTTGAGATAAGCTTTGTATTCTTATCTGAACTCTCTCTTTTTTCTCTGATCTGGTCGCCGGTTAACCCGAAACGACGCTCTCGTTGAGCGTAATGCTCCAGAGCTTCCTCGAAACTTTTTTTGGAGAAGTCCGGCCAATACACAGAAGTAAAATAAAGTTCAGCATAGGCCACATCCCATAAATGAAAATTCGATATCCGCAGTTCGCCACCTGTACGAATCAATAAATCTAAGGGCGCTATATCATTTGGACGCATGAAAGCCCGGAACGCTTCAGGTGTCATGTCTGCCAAAACTTGTTCAGGATCGGCCTGTGTCTTACTCCAGGCCCATGCTTGCCGCATACCGGCAAGAATCTCCTGCTGTCCGCCATAGTTTAAACATAGAATCAGATCAAATGATGAGCTCTGAGAAGTTTCAGATACTGCCTTCTCAACAGCTCTTCGAGCCCTCAATGGCATGGCGCTAATATCGCCAAGGACACGCAACCGAACACCTTCCTTTTGCATTTCACCGATCTTCTTGGGTAAAAGTTTGGCCAGCAAACTCATTAGCCCAAAAACCTCAGGTTTAGGGCGACACCAATTTTCAGTTGAAAAGGCATATAAAGATAGCTGCCGTATGCCTAGGTCCTTCGCCCATTTCACAACATCCTGAGATCGAGAGGCACCAACACGATGCCCTTCAATCCGACGGACGTTTCGAGATTTTGCCCAGCGGCCATTTCCATCCATAATGATGCCAACATGATAAGGAATGGACTTCATATGTATTTTGCACCCATCGTCCAAAGCTTTAACTCCCCTGCATATAAAAACTGTTCGGAAATATAACA
>CAZLJF010000104.1:0-3111 GCA_964559845.1 uncultured Zetaproteobacteria bacterium
ATGATGTCAGGCCATGGTGCGCCCGTTCCTGAAACCACCAGAACAGCACGGCAAAGGCGATACCGATGGTGACACCAAGCAATAAATATGCCCGCCATTCGTCCGGCAGGTTGGCAAACATGGAAAAGGCCACACCGGTGTTGTGCGCCCGGATGATGTTGAAGAAACCGTCTATGACGACAAACGGATGAAAATCCGGTTGCTGAATCCACCACTTTGTTAACTGGTCTAATCCAACCAGCAAAGCGAAAAGGGTGATTTGCGCTTGGGTGCGGTTCACAGGTCAAGCCAGTATGAATGATGTATGAGGATGCATGCTTTATCCACAAATACCCTCGTACATGAAGCTGCCCTGATTCGGTTTCCAGTTTGCCAGCGCCTGATTGACCTCATCTATGTCAAATGCTTCGGCATCCCATTCGCCGCCGATCCATTCCAGCGCTTCTCGATCATCAACATCAAGTTTTTGCTCCGGAGTGTCCAACAGTTCCAATAAACGCTGATAGCCCCATGGGCCACCGCAATCCTCCGGCGGACAGGCGCGCTTGCCTTTCAGACACACGGCCTTCCGCGCGGCAATATCATCGGTCTTGATGGCTTTCTCGATGAGAATGGCGTGCTCCCAGTTATCGCCAAAATCGTAGTCGTAATTGATTCTATCGCCGGATTTGGCGAGTTCGCAAAACCGAATCTTGGCGGAATCCTCCGGTTTCGGTCTGCTTGACCACCCCGCCTCCCACATATTGTCGGGGGCGGGAATTTCAATCCACCGATTTTTGCCGTGGAAGGCATACAAATGACCATCCATCCACCCCATCGCCGTCTGAATAGCGCAGTGCAGCGCATCCATGGTGCAATCAGCCGGAACCAGCAGCCTGCGCCAGATCGGCGGACGAATGTTTTTCAGTGTCACCTTGATTTGATAACGGGTGTTTTTCATGCGTTCCCCTTTTTCATCGTATTCAGCAGATGCACTCTTTCCAGGCCATTTTTTATAAACTCTTCCTCATAGCTGCATGACAGCTTGTCCAGTTTTCCACCGCGTTCCACCCATTCCATCGCATCAAATGTCTTTTCACCGACCTGTTCCACCAAGTCGCGGACAGCAAGCCGGTCGGACAACATGGCCCAGAATTGACTGTCGTTGAACTCGTCTATGAATCCTTGATAGTCCTCCTCAAATGTTTCGGTTTCGTAATACTTTTTGTGCTTTGGTTCATAGGACACGATGCCATCCATTTTTGCCTTGTGCGCAGCGGAAAAAAGCTTTTGCAGCACCTTTTTGTGCTGCACCACGGAATCAGTCTTCAACTCGTCTACCATTAAATCGGCAAACATTACCCAGTCACCGATATTGACCATGCGTAACAGCATCACGAGTTCCTGTTTCGTTAGACTGATATTCATAAGCGCCTCACTTGTATGATGGAACAAGCCAGACGGGGATGGCAGTGCCGATTTCGACTATAAGCGTTACCAACACGAACCTTTCCTTGCTTTCCCTCCGCATGCCCATATTCCGCATCTGATCAGCTTTGGCGGAAAATCGGCCCGAAAGCAGGGCTTGTTTGATTAATCAGTGAATAGTTGCCCGCTGTTTGGACAAGAAGTCTTCCGAGCGGCTTGCCGCCACGAAATGAATCACGGCCTGCACATCCTCATTGCAGCCTTTGAACGACAGCCGCTGAAGAATTTCCGGGCCATATTCCAAAATCAATACACCCACCACTTCATCAATGAACGATTGGGTAACAATGCCGACACCGACAAAATTCAAGGTCACTCGGTCTTCGGTTTGAAGTGCTTCCTCAAGCTCCATACGAAGCAGTTGACCGGATGCACGGCTACCATGGAAAGCACGGGCTTTCGCTGAATCTCCGAGTTTGAATTGCCGATTCATGCACCAATCATAGTTTGAATGTTCAGGAAAAGTCCAGCTTGGGGCTGGTTGCCGGAGCACTCAAGCCCTGTATGACCTGGTGAATCCGTATTTTCATTAGCGCTTCACGCGGAAGTTCGGCGGTGAGAATACATCCCTGCCAGCCATCGGTTGAATCTACATGCCCATCAGGTTTTAAAGATGCATTTCCACTTGCGAGCCACATCTGCCCGCCGCTCCTCTGCACGATGCGGCTCACTATAGTGAGGCCAATACCCTGGTTGGCCGAATGATCCGCGCCTCTCATGAGCAGAGTCAAATTTCCGCTAACTTTCTCTTTGAGTGCCAGTTGAATGGCATCGGCATCTGTTTGTTCGGGAAGATCAGGATGCTCGCTCAGTGAGGCAAGAAAACCGCATCCGTTATCGACGATGGCGAATCGCACCAGATCGTTTTTTGGATAGTATTGGGCGCATACCCAGGCCGATGGATCAAAGCCATGTTTGCCTCCATGCTGAAATACGTTGTCCAAAAGCTCTGTGAATATATAGGCGAGCGGTTCTTCCAACGTATCACGGCGGGTCATGCAGGTCATTTCGTCCGGCTCTTCATCTTCGGGCAGATCACTCATTCCTCCGATTAACGATTCAGTCAATCTACGGGCGGTCTCATCCGTTGGCTGGCCGACCGAAACCTTGGTTACTTCAAGCAAGGCATCATGTCTGTCATGTCTTGGCCCCAGCTCGGCATGCCTGCTTATCAGATCCGACAGGGCATCCATACGGGAAATATAGGACAAGTGTTGATCGGAAAAGTTTTCCAGATGCACAGGAATGTTGTTCGCCATCAGATGCTCTGTAACGCATCCGAACACAGCGAGCCCGCAAGGGTCAATAAACTTAAGATGTTCCCCATCGCAGACAAGTTCAGAAGATGCATTCATCATTTGATTTGCTATTGTCAGCAAACCGGGAAGGTTTTTTGCAGTTGGAAATCTGGGCAACTTAAGGTGGGGTAATTTCAGCCTCATTTCCTATTCCATCGGCCATGCAGGAATGGCTTGATCAACTCCTGCCATCAGGCGGCGAGTTTCATGGATGGCAACGACGATCTTCTGGTAATGCTCGATGTCGTCGAAGGAAAGCGTGCGGCCCTTGCGATCCTTCAGCCACTTGTCGAGCACCTGATAACCGCCGATGTGGAAATTCCAGTCTTCCTCCTCCACGCCTGAG
>CAZLJF010000105.1:0-2911 GCA_964559845.1 uncultured Zetaproteobacteria bacterium
CCGCCGTAGCGGAGTCCGATTTGTACGCATGCCTGTTTTGAATGGTGGTTGTTTTTAATATGCTGGTGCGCGTTCGCGCATTTGGAAGAAGCCCCGTGCCTCCGTGGAGACAATGCATCGCCATGACCGTGACCACAGCTTGGGGCGGATGCAATCAATACGCTATTTATAGAACTTTTCGCGGCATCTTGCAAGAAAGTCCAACATCATACTAACAGTCAGGCGCTTCAGCTCTTGCAACGCGGAAAGGACCATATACGCCATCCTTTAACCGGTAAGCAGTGAAGGAAGGAGATGAAAATACCGGAACAGGAGAGCTATCCTTTGAACTCTATTCTCTCTTGAAGATATGGAACAAGAAATTCGGCAAACTTTCTCGCAATGGGGGATGCATGTCCTGGAATCAGCAGACTCATAGGCCGGCATAGTTGCGGCTGGAACGGGCGCGCTGTCAGAATACGTTCTCCTGTTGGCAGGCAGAATTGCGATACCACCCCAATGCCCAAACCCTGCCGGACAGCTTCAAGTACGGCCGATACGCCCCCCAAAGAGATGTGAATTGCCGGTCGCCGCCCTAGCGTTTCCATAAATGCCTTCTCCAACACATCCCGCGTTCCTGAGCCGGCTTCACGCCAGATTAACGGCCAGGCGGCAAGTTGATCCAAAGTGATAACAGCATGCTCCGCCAGCGGATGATCGCTTCGCATGACAGCGACAATATTATCTTGCCCAAGCGATTCAACCAGGCAGCAATCCGGGACATCTGCGGGTAATGGGCACTCCACCAGCCCCAGATCATGACGGCTCATCTGATCAAATACCTGCTGGCTATTGCCACTATCGACAAACACTTCAATCCGAGGCGCAAGCTCGCGGAACCGCACCAAAGCGGCAGGCAACAGCGAACCAGCAATTGTCTGGCTGGCAGCTATATACACACGGCCGGTACTGAGCCCATGCAAACCATCAGCAAATGCCTCCGCAGCTTGCAGGGACCGCTGCACCGCCAATGCGTGTTGATAGAATGTCTCGCCTGCTCCAGTCAGAACCACTCCTCGTCCCAGCCTGCGATAAAGAGGGACGCCCACAGCTTCTTGTAAGCGCTTCAACTGATTGGAGATGGCAGGCTGTGTCAGATGACGCGCCTCAGCGGCGACGCTGACACTGCCTGTTTGCACCAGCGCAACGAAGCTGAGCAAATGATCGGGATTGAGCTTCATGGGCGTAACATATCACCTATAATAATGATTCGCATCACAAATCATCATTATACATATTGCTTTATGCCCATACCATTCCCTCCACCAGGTCATTGGAGGCGATATGTTCATTAGCAATCATCGGGCAGACAGCATGAACGGCATTCTTTTTGTAACACTGTTTGCACTGGCAGCTATGCAGATCAGCCAGTGGCCATGGGTTCATCAGTTGGGCATCAGCCCACTCATCATCGGTATTCTGCTGGGTATCTTTTACGGTAATACCTTGCACCACCGTCTGCCACAGGCATGGTTGCCTGGCATCAGTTTCACAGCCCGCAAAATCCTGCGTCTGGCCATTATCCTGTATGGATTTTATCTCACCATTCAGGAGATATGGAGTATTGGCTGGGCTGGGTTCGCTGTCGACATCATCATCGTAACCAGCACACTGCTCCTAGCCTATGTGATCGGTGTGCGCCTGCTCGGCATGGATAAACAGACGGCCATGCTGACCGGTGCAGGCAGTGCCATTTGCGGGGCTGCAGCCATTCTGGCTTTCGAACCGGTACTCAAGGCCAAAGGCCATCAGACCGCCGCCGCCATCGCAACCGTGGTGTTGTTCGGAACGGCCGCCATGGCAATCTATCCGTTTATCTATCAACTGGGCTTTCTCAATCTAACCACACAAGGCTGGGGGGTATATGTTGGCGCAACCGTACATGAGGTGGCCCAGGTGGTGGGCGCTGCCAGTGATATCAGTCAATCGGTTTGCAACGATGCTGTGATTGTCAAAATGACGCGGGTGATGCTGCTAACCCCGGCACTGTTACTGGTTAGCTTGTGGTGGACGCGGCAAGGTACGGAAATGGTATCCGGAAAAGCTGCTCCGCTCACCATCCCTTGGTTTGCACTGGGTTTTATGGCAATGGTACTATTCAACTCTATGCATTGGCTGCCAGACGCATGGGTAACTGAACTGCAACAGATTGATCAGTTTCTGCTGACCATGGCCATGACCGCGCTGGGTA
Source organism: uncultured Zetaproteobacteria bacterium (assembly GCA_964559845.1). GTDB lineage: Bacteria > Pseudomonadota > Zetaproteobacteria > Mariprofundales > Mariprofundaceae > WSZY01. Next base: position 2,231 of record CAZLJF010000105.1, read on the forward strand.
TGGAAACCAGCCTGAACAAATTGAAAGGCATCGGCATCAAACCGTTTGTTCTCGCAAGTATTTTGTTTGTTTGGCTGTTAATGGGTGGATATGCCGTTGTATATTCATTGGCGTAAGGTATGAACTCTACATTCAAGGAGATATCCTGAACCTGGCCAACCGACGGAGTACAATCGTGGCACTGATGACAAGCACGATTGTGGACGCGCACTTCTGAGACTCACGGTTCGTCCTTCACCGCATAACGGCCTTCAGAAGGTTAGCCAGGTTCAGGCCAATCGTATTCTCACACTACCAACGAAAAAGTTGGTCAGCGTATCGGACGACTTTCCGATACGGAAAACACAGCCTTGAACCGGATACTGGCAATCGTGATAGGATTGGGTTAGCAGGAGAGACAAAATGAAGAAGACATACATCAAGGAAATGGCTATCGCCTTGCTGGCCGCAATCGCCGTCGGCTGGATAACCCATGGCCTTCTTGGCGTGGTTGCCTTTTTCGCCATTGGCGCTTTCCTGTCGAAAGGATCGGTGCCCGAAAATGAAATGCGGAAGATAGTCAAGTCGGAGGAAGATGATCTGGGGTGTGGTCGCTCCCTGGACTTGGGACTTGAATACACTCGCCTGGACTGATTAGCCCTTTTCATCCTTTTTCCCTGGCGGCTCGACATGCACGCCCGG
>CAZLJF010000106.1:0-2875 GCA_964559845.1 uncultured Zetaproteobacteria bacterium
ACCTCGTATGCTAAACCCGGAGGGTGACCACCCTATAGCAATTACACCATGTCCCTGTTTTATGAGATTTCTCCTTTCAGATAAGCATCCCTTTTCGCTTTTGGGAAGCGCTCAATGGCGTAACGGAGCATGGTCTTGTAATAGTGCTTTATAGAAACTGCTCCTCGTCGGCATATTCAGCCGGAGAGCGGCGGGTGTTCTGAAGGGTGGCTCTTATCATGCCTTTGATCCGACAGTAAGTATAGCTGTTCGAAATACATAAAAAACCGGCGGAGGTACCGCCGGTTTTCCGTAGGTGAAAAGTCTGCTGTCTATCTTGGCAGATCGGATGATCCCATCAGGTATTCATCGACAGCACGGGCAGCCTGACGCCCTTCACGAATCGCCCAGACCACCAGTGACTGGCCGCGACGCATGTCGCCGGCAGCAAAGATCTTGTCAAGGCTGGTGCGGTAGTCGTTGGTGTTGGCTGCTACATTGCCGCGCCCATCCTTCTCGACACCCAACTCATCAATCATGCCTTCATGTACAGGGTGTACAAAGCCCATCGCCAGAAGAACAAGGTCGGCCTTGAGGGTAAACTCGCTGCCTGCAATTTCGCTCATCTGCCATTGGCCATTCTCATCCTGTGCCCAGTCAACACGAACACACTCAATGGCTGTGACATGGCCGTTTTCACCGATGAAGCGTTTGGTAGCCACGGCGAAATCACGTTCACAACCCTCCTCCTGGGAAGTGGAGGTACGCATTTTCAACGGCCAGTTCGGCCATGTTGTCAGCTTGTTTGGTGTTTCAGGCGGTGCCGGCATGATTTCCAGCTGGGTGATTGATTCTGCACCATGGCGGTTGGAGGTGCCGATGCAGTCGGAACCGGTATCACCACCGCCGATAACCACCACATGTTTGCCTGCCGCAGAAACAAACTCCTCGTCGGCAATATCATCGCCAAGCACACGTTTGGTGTTTTTGGTCAGAAACTCCATGGCAAAATGGATGCCGGAGAGCTCGTTCCGTCCCTCAATCGGCAGATCACGGGGTTTTTCAGCACCACCGGTGAGAACAATAGCATCGTACTCATTCAGAAGTTCTCTGGTGGACAGATCGACACCAATATGGGTGTTGATACGGAAATCCACACCCTCCGCACGCATCTGGGAGAGGCGGCGATCAATAATTTTTTTGTCAAACTTGAAGTTCGGAATACCGTAACGCATCAATCCACCCAGACGGTTCTCTTTCTCATAGACGACCACATCGTGGCCAACACGAGCCAGTTGCTGGGCGCAGGCCAGGCCTGCCGGGCCGGAACCGACAATGGCCACCTTCTTGCCGGTTTTGTGCTGCGCAAGCTGCGGTGTAATCCACTTCTCTTCCCAGCCCTTTTCAACAATGGCCAACTCAATGTTCTTGATCGAGACGGCATCGCCGATCAGGTTTATCGTGCATGCCTCTTCACACGGAGCAGGGCAGATGCGCCCGGTAAACTCGGGGAAGTTATTGGTAGAGTGCAGCACATCCAGCGCCTCACGCCAGTTGCCATGATAGACTGCATCATTCCAGTCCGGGATGATATTATTGACCGGGCAGCCGTTATGGCAGAAGGGGATGCCGCAATCCATGCAGCGTGCCCCCTGTGTTGACATGTCAGTCGGCAGCTTTGAGAACTCGTTGAAATGCGTAATACGATCCGCAACCGGCGCGTAACTCAGGTTTTCGCGCGAGTACTCCTTAAATCCAGTTGGCTTACCCATTTGCATGCTCCTTACCAGCTTCAGCATTCATTTCGGCTTCCATTTCAGAGAGCGCACGTTTGTAGTCTATCGGCATCACCTTGGTGAATTTCGGCAGATATGCATCCCACTTTTCCAGAATCATTCTGCCACGTGCAGAGTTGGTGTAGTGCACATGGCGCTCGATCAGCGTGCGCAGAATCTTCTGATCATTCTGGCTTAGTGAGTGTTTGATATCCACACGGCCATGGGTCTCAAGGTCAGCCCCCTGATGATCCAGCGCCTCCAGCGCTTCCGCCTCGGAAGCAACCGGTTCCAGTGCAACCTGCGCCATGTTGCAGCGGCTCTCAAAATCGCCTGTCTCATCCAGCACATAGGCGATACCACCAGACATGCCGGCTGCAAAGTTGCGCCCGGTTTCACCGAGCACCACCACTGTACCACCAGTCATGTATTCACAGCCATGATCACCCACACCTTCAACGACAGCGATGGCACCTGAATTTCGTACCGCAAAACGTTCGCCGCCGATACCGTTGAAATAGCATTCACCGGCAATCGCTCCAAACAGGACAGTATTACCGACAATAATATTCTCTTCGGCCTTGATTGGCGTCTCTTCAGGCGGATAGATGGCGATACGGCCACCGGAGAGTCCTTTCGCCACGTAGTCATTGCCTTCACCGGCCAGGTCAATAGTGACACCACGCGCCAGCCATGCACCGAGTGACTGTCCGGCAGTGCCTTTCGCCTTGATGACAATGCAATCTTCCGGCAGGCCTGCATGGCCATATTTTTTGGCGACCTTGCCGGATAACATCGTCCCGAAGCTTCGATCCACATTGCAGATCTCTGTTTCGATCACCACCGGCTTTTGCTCTTCCAGCGCCGGTTTTGCCTGCGCAATCAGCTTGTTGTCAATCAGCTTGTCCAGACCATGATCCTGCGATTCGCAGTGATGGATAGCAGAACCATTGACATCTACCTTGTGGAATATCGGCGAAAGATCAACTCCCCGGGATTTCCAGTGGCGGATGGCGTCATTGGTATCGAGCATCTCGGTACGGCCAATCAGCTCATCAAAGGTTCGGAAGCCAAGCTCGGCCATGATTTCACGCGCCTCTTCGGCGACAAACATGAAGTAG
>CAZLJF010000107.1:0-2793 GCA_964559845.1 uncultured Zetaproteobacteria bacterium
AGTGATTCAGTCATATTTCCAAAGCTGATCGGGGTGCAATTTGACTATCATTCAATGAGGGTGTTGCAATGTTAAGTGTATTTGGAACATTCTGCCAATTCAGCACCTTTTTTTAAAATGCTGGCAGGGAACAGGCATGATGTGCGTTTTTTTCGGTCTATATGCACCCCGGTCAGTTCACAAATAGCGAGTTCCCGATTTGTCTCGGCATTGTACATGACATGTTTGAATTTTATGACCTTGTCTTTTATTTCGGTAACCCGGGATTTTATTACCAGCAAGTCACCACTGACAGCTTCCGATTTGTATTTGATGTTCTGTTCAACAGCAGCCATTCCCTTTCCGGTCTTTCTAATATAATCAGATGTAATGCCGATTTTTGAAAACAAGTGCCATGTAGCCTCGTCAAATTTTGATGCATACCACTGGACATTCATATGGCCCATGTGATCCAGTTGGCCTGGATAGACTACGCCCCGATATGTTTCAAACACTTAATTGCCTTTATTAATGTTGTCGTTAGTAAGGATTAAGCAGGGGAAAGACGTCTTCATGCATCCAACCTCCGAATACGGGCAATTAATGCTGAACTGGAATGACCATCCACGAACGGCATGACGATGACCTCCCCGCCACTTTCGCGCACCTCTTTGGCACCGACAATACTGTCCGGTTCGTAATCACCGCCCTTGACCAGCACATCCGGTATCAGCGATTTGATGAGTTCCAGCGGCGTGTCTTCCGGGAAGGCGACGACCATATCCACAGACTTGAGTGCTGTTAACATGATGGCGCGGTCGGGCAAAGGATTGATGGGGCGGGTGGGGCCCTTGAGCCGGCGGACGGAATCGTCGTCATTCAGGCCAATGATCAGCACATCGCCAAGCGCTCTGGATTTTTGAAGATAATCAATATGACCCGGATGCAGCAGGTCGAAGCAGCCGTTGGTGAATACGATACGTTTGTCCTGCAAGCGCCATTTTTCAAGTTTCTTTTTCGCTTCAGGTAGTGGCGTGCAGGCATTCCTAACCATTAGTTTTTTATGTGCAACAGATTAACGACACTGGTCACACCCTTGACGGATTTGGCCAGAGTGGCGGCGCGCTGGCGCTGAAGGCCGTTTCCAACGATACCTTGCAGATACACTTTGCCATCCACAGTTTCCACATGTACGGAAAACCCCGACACCTCTTTATCGTTGAATAACTCCCGTTTTACCTTGGTTGTAATCCAGGTGTCCGAAAGCAGTTCTCCAGCGGGGGGTTCTCCCAGCTTGATTTCCGAGCGTACCGAACGCACACCACTGACATGACGGCAGATATAAACGGCGCGGTCAATCTGCTCCTGACGGGGCAGGTAACCGGTGAGCACGACTTGGCCTGCAATGACCTCGGCGCTGATCCAGCGTGATGGCATGTCTTTCTCGGCGATCAGGCGTGCATCAATTTTGGAGGAGATCGTGGCATCATCAATGCGATTGCCGAGTGAACGTTCATCGTTAATGGCACTGCTTGCTGCCGTACCTCCGCCAACCAGCATGGTGGCGAAGCAACCCGAGAGGCCGCAGGCGCTAATGAGAAGAGTGCCGTATAAAACAAGGCGATTCATTGTGGATGTCCTCCCGGGCATTCCGTTTTTTTTAGTCTGCCGTACCGCTAAGCATGTACGCCAGAATAGCGCAAAGGAGTGCCAGAAGAATAAATTGTAAAACCGGGGGGTTTTTCTCCCGCTGATTCCAGTGATGGTTGTCATCCGGATTAGTCAATCCCATCTCCCAGGGTATCCTGCACCGCGGCGAATAACAGCGGCAACAACAGTTCATCCGGTCCTGGCAGCCAGATACCGCGGCCCCCCGGTTGGGAGAGGTGCCCAGTCACATCCGCTACGGTAGTGGCGCTGGCGGATGGATCAATAACCACGCACGTCAGTTTTTCTATTTTTTTACCAAGATTCCGTGCCGCATCTACGGCCTGCATGAACACCCGTGGCAGGATGACACTGGAAGCAACATTGAGGATAATGCCACCGCTGGCTTCGGCCATCATTGCTGCCAGCAAGCGAAAATCGATGAATCCGGTAGCGCCCAGCGATTCACCATGCGCCGACGGATGAAGGTTAAAAGCATCGGCACCAATAGCCGGGTGTACGCTGACTGGAATGTCATAGCGCGATGCAGTGGCCAGAACGCTGTGGTCGAGATGGTTCGGCTCCGCATCAATGATCTTTTCTCCTACGCTTTTACCAATTCCCCATCCCTCGATTGCGCCAAAATTGATTGCCTCATTAATCAACCGGCCTGTTTCTTCGGTGACGCGGCAGGCGCCATCCACCATATCTCTATCGTATGATCGTAGCGTGTGCCCGGATAACGCGATTTCCACGTCCTGTAGCAGGGCGCCACCAGTCAGGACAAGACCGGAAATAATCCGTTGTTCCAATAGACGAACGAGCAGAGGGCTCAATCCTGAATCCATCACATGGCCGCCACAGCCAAGAATAATACTTTTTTTTCGCCGGTGAGCGGATGCGATGGCATCGCGCAATTCCATCAGATCATGCGCTGCGCCGATGCCGGGAAGGCTGCACAGAAAGTCCGAAAAGCTTCCATTTGCCCGGTATGGTGCGCCAAAGTCTTCATCTTCGGCATCAGTTTTACGTTTGGCCAACGGGATCGTTTTCAGTTTACTGAAGGAGAGTGGTTTCAGGTTCATGATATTTCCCCATTCCTTAAGTTATGATCAATCAGGCTGCACAGAATATGCAGGCAGGTGATATGCATTTCCTGAATGCGTG
>CAZLJF010000108.1:0-2637 GCA_964559845.1 uncultured Zetaproteobacteria bacterium
TACATAGTCCCTGATGAACCATTCAAGAAAGAAACGCTTGTCATCCATCTCCACAAACATGACCGAATGGGTGCAACTCTTTACCTGTGAGCAGGCAAGCTTTTTGATCTCATCGTTAATGGTTGCCGAGAAGAGGAGTGTCTGACGCCTGCGCATCAGTATCTTCCTGATGTATCTGATATCTTCGATAAAACCAAGGTCGAGCATATGATATGTTCAACGCGAAGCACCTGCTGATTGAAGGTCAAACATGTGTCCGGGCGTTGCGATCAGGATATCAATGCCATCCCGGATCTTTCTGATCCGGGCATTCTACTCCACACTGCCATGCAGCGAGAAGGTTTTGACCCGGGTGTACCTTGAAAGTGTTCTGAACACTTCGCCGATCTGCAGTGCCAGCTCACGGGCAGGCCCATGACGATACACTATGATGCCATAGGATCACCTGCTGCTTTTCATACGGTGGATTGATCAAATCTCATAATGTTTCAGAGGTTGTATGAACGTAAATCAGAGCGATGGCGTGGTTAGAATTTCAGCACCATCTTCCCGCAGTGCTATGGTATGCTCGAACTGGGCGGAGAGTGATCTGTCGCGGGTGACAACTGTCCAGCCATCACCGAGAAGTTTCACGGCCGCCTTGCCGATATTCACCATCGGTTCGATGGTAAAGACCATGCCGGCCTTCAGTTCCATGCCTTCACCAGGTTTGCCATAGTGCAACACCTGAGGGTCTTCATGAAAATCGCGGCCAATGCCATGGCCACAATACTCCCGTACGATTGAGCATTTTTCGCCTTCAACAAAGCTTTGGATGGCATGGCCAATATCGCCCAGTGTTGCGCCGGGGCGGGCTGCTGCAATGCCGATCTCCAGTGCTTTTCGGGAGACTTCGGTCACCTTTCTGGCCTTCGGTTTGGGCTCGCCGACAAAAAAGGTTTTGCTCGTATCACCGTGCCAGCCATTCATGATGGATGTAACATCGACATTGATGATATCTCCACTTTTCAGCTTCTTTGGTCCCGGAATGCCATGGCATACGACATGATTCACCGATGTGCAGACAGATTTCGGAAAACCGCGATAATTCAGCGGGGCGGGAGTGGCACCATGTTTGATGGTGTAGTCATGCACAATCTCATCAATCTCATCGGTTGTAATACCCGGACGGATATACTCTTCGATCATTACCAGCGTATTGGCCGCCAACTGGCAAACCGGCTTCATTGCCTCGATCTCTTCCGCTGTTTTGATGCGAACCATGACCGCTCCTTATTGCTCATTGCTTGAACTGGCCGGCAATTGTGGCTTAATCTGATGCAGAGGTCATCATTACAGTTGGATTACGGAGGTTCTTATGCGCGTCTATCTCACACAGCACGCTCTGGCAAAAGAGAAGAGTGAGGATGCCGGGCGTCCGCTTTCGGATCAGGGCAGGGAGGATGTGGCCCGTGTGGCCGGTTTCCTGAGCCTGTTTGAAAAGCCAAGCCCTGAACGTATTGTGCATAGCGGGAAACTGAGGGCGGAGCAGACAGCGGCCATGTTTGCCGAAGGCTGGGGCAACCTGCCTGTCGAAAAGGTTGCCGATCTCGATCCCAATGCCGATCCGTCACTCTGGAGCAGGCGGCTTACCTCGATGAGGAGCGATGTCATGCTGGTCGGGCACCTTCCTCATCTGCAACGGCTGGCAGCTCTGCTGTTATGCGGTGATGCGGAGCGTGAAGTGATCCGCTTCAGAAATGCGGGCGTGGTCTGTCTTGAACGAAATGAGAGTGGCTGGTCACTCTGCTGGCAGATCAACCCGACACTCTTTTACGGTGAGAATTAGCATGAATACAAGGGCTTTGAAAAGTGTCCGGGATGCTGAAATTTTGAAAGAAACCTTATGCCAAAATTGCTTTTGGCGCTATTTTAATGTAGGAATATTTACGAAATTCTACAAAATAATCGCCAAAAATGAGTTTTTATAAATTTGCGCAATAATTATTAGGGTCTATGTTGTCTATTATAGGGAAGAGATTATATATGACAAAGCACTTTCATCAGTATAAGCCTTGTGGTTGGCAAGGGTGAAAGTCTGCGAACAAGACCAAACTCGATGGTTGTTTCTGTGTACCTGTCCACTATTTGTTTACTCCTGTGAATTTACCTCCAGGCAATATTTTCACAAATGGATACGATTTTACAAAGATGACAGAAGATGCGCTTGCCAAGGCAGTAAAAACTCAATCATCGACCACGAAAGTGCCTCGACTATCGGACTCCTCATGAAGTCCTCTTTTCTTCAAAGAATGGTGCACTTGGAACTTGAATTCACTTGAAATAATGGCCATAATTTCACATGGTTAGAAGATGTGATGAAAAGAAGTTCATTACTAGATGATCTATCAAAGTTCCCATGGTGGGTTAGCGCCTTCCTTGCTGTAGTAGCATTTGTTTTACTGAGATTTATTTTTCCTGCTCTGGAGATTCAAAGTCCACTTGGAAAGGGATTGCAAACGGCACTTCCAAATTTTGCATGGCTCTTAGCTTTGTTTCTTCTGCTTCCTGCTGTGATGTCTGCTTCTAGAGAGTGGAGGAGTAGGACAGTTGCAAGTAAATGTAAATCGAATCTGATCCCTAAAGAGAATACTAAAG
>CAZLJF010000109.1:0-2410 GCA_964559845.1 uncultured Zetaproteobacteria bacterium
ATCGCTTTGTCTCAATATATCAATGGGTTGTGACTTTTTGAGGGGAATCTATTTACGTTCAGTAGTGACGGCTTACTCCTTTCAGACAGATTGTGGGCTATGGGGTCGGACTTATTGATGAGAACAGAGACAAGGCGTTCGGTCTCCAGGGCCAGCCGGGTTTCCAGTTCATTGTGAAACAGCTCCTCTTGCAGCATGGCGTGCTCCAGCAACAGGGTATGTGCCTGCTGTCCAAGCCATGGTGACAGTGCTACTGCAGGCAGTACGGAGGCCAGAATAATCAGGCCATACCATGCTGTGCGTAGCGGAATCTTTTTCGGCAACGCCACTGCTTGTTACCGGCCGGAGGCCTTCAGAATGAATCGCTGGTCCGTATAATCAGGGAGATCAGCCGGGATATCTTTCCAGAGTCCCATCTCCACCATCACATCTGCTATGGCACGCACGCGTTCATCACTCGGAATCATGTCCGAGTAGTCGATCCAGTTCGGCGGGCTGGTCAGCACCTGCTCAAATACCGGAGCTCTGGAGCCGGTATAGCCCTCGCCCATAACAGCTGCCTCATGCGGGTTGGCCTCGATAAATTGTCCGCCCTTTTTCAGGGCCGAGACCAGCTCCTGTACCTGCTCCGGATGCTCTTCGATAAATACTCTGGATACGAGAAAAACATGATCCAGGTGATCTTTCCAGATTTCCGGAGAAATTGAGGCCATCCAGCCAACACCGAGAGTGATCGACTTGTTGCCTTCCGGCTCACCGACCACAAAGCCGTCAATTTCGCCACGCTGCAGTGAGTTGATCATATCTCGCGGCGGCATACCGACCACCGTTACATCATTGTAGGGAACACCATGTTTCTTTAGTGCCAGATAGAGCAGCAGATGGTGCTGTGAAAAGATATGCGGCACAGCCATCACTGTCTTTTGGCCTTTCAGTTCGGCAATGCTTCTGAATCTGGTTGAGAGGACGAAGCCGTTGCCGTTGCGGTCAGCCATCATCACGATCTTGGCAGGCACGCCGTCACGAATCATCTTCATTGCCAGTGGCGAGAGGATAAAGGTGCCGGCCAGCTTACCGCTTTTCATATTGTTGACTACATCATTCCACTCGTGGCTCTGTACCGTTTTCAGGATGAATGTGCTCAGCTCATGCTGATATTTGTTCTCAACAATGGCCAGCGACAAGTGGCCGCCGCAGATTAGTCGGCCAATCTTTACTTCAGGTCTGGATGGCTGGGCCGGGAGCTCCGGAGAATCGCTACTGCAACCTGCAAGCATGACAACAGCAAAGAACAGGTAGGTGATATAAGAAAAGTTTGGCATGGCCTCCTGCCTGATGAAATGTTTCCCGGATATAACCATACAGGAAATTCGGGAGGGAAAGGTTAAAGCAAGAATCAGACCAGAACGGATCCCTCCCAATGAAGCAGCCTTTTTTTCCAGGCAAGGCCACAGCTGAAACCGCCGAGGCCATTTGCTGCCACAATACGATGACATGGAACAAGAATCGGTAGCGGGTTTCTTCCCAAGGCCTGGCCAATGGCACGAGGCGAGCTTCTTAATACCCTGGCGAGTTCGCCATAGGTAGAAACTTTTCCAAAGGGAATTTTCAGCAATTGTTGGCGCAGACGTGCCTGAAACGCTGTGCTGGCCGGAGCAATGTCGGGGAGGGGCAGCCGTTCACCCCGGAAATAGGCATGCAGCCAGAGTACAATCGCGTGGTCCGGTGGGGATTCAGGAGCATCGACATCGCCAAGCAATACCCGCTGGCAAATACCGTCAACCAGTTCAAGACCGATATTTCCCAAGGGCGATACATAGCGGAAAAGGTGCGTTCTGTGCTGCATTGGGTGAGAGTATAGCGCATGGACTGGGCGCTGTTTTTATCTGCATTGATCTCCTCAACGCTATTTCCCGGTGGTTCGGAGACGTTATTACTCTATGATCTGAATAAAGGCGGAGACCCGTTTACACTGGTATTGACAGCAACAGTGGGCAATGTACTGGGCAGCCTGATTACCTACGGTATGGGCAGGCTGGGCAACGAAGCCGTGCATAAAAAATGGCTGCGGATGGATGAAGCCAAAGTGGCGCATGCTGAGCAATGGTTCAGGAGATACGGAGTTCCTTCGTTGCTGCTGGCTTGGCTTCCTGTTGTCGGCGATCCGCTCTGCCTGGTAGCAGGCCTTCTGCGCTGTGGGACGTTACCGTTTTTGCTTCTGGTTACGATTGGCAAAGCGGCGCGTTATGCCTTTCTTGCATGGATATGGATATATTAAATCAGTAGGTCAAGCAGTGAAGAAGGTATTTCAATAGCGTTAAGGAAGAAAAATAGGCTAAATGTTGCATCTGAAGCCACAGCTGTCCGGTTAAGCATTGATCAGCACCAATTGTCGTAAATTTTCTGTTTT
>CAZLJF010000110.1:0-2347 GCA_964559845.1 uncultured Zetaproteobacteria bacterium
CAGAAAAAAAGAAACAAAAACAATACCTTGAGATTTATTCAGGGGCGACTAATTCCTTAACCGGACAGGAGTGAGCAGTTTTTACCAATGCTGCAACTGTTTGTCGTTGATAGCCTGAGGTTAATGTGAACAACCCTGGCTGGTTTATTCCCTTTTTTGACCCCTGACCTCCCATGCTGATTCCTTTAGCCAGTGCATAAAATCAGCGCCCGCAAGTGGCCGGCTCATGAAGTAGCCTTGCGCAACATCGCAACCAAGTGCCTGCAATTGCTCCCACACCACCTCTGTTTCTACCCCTTCGGCGGTGGTCGTAAGGCCCAGATTATGGGCAAGGCCGATGGTGGTACGCACGATCATAGCCTGCGTTTCATCCGAAGACATATTGAGGATAAAGGATTGGTCAATCTTGAGTTCATCTACCGGCAGATCCTTAAGATATGCCAGAGAAGAATGGCCAGTGCCAAAGTCGTCAATGGATAGCCGAATGCCCATGGTATGAAGTTGCTGCAAGGTCTTTTGAGCACGTACCGGATCAACCATCAAACTGCTTTCGGTAATTTCCAGCATAAGCCAGGAAGGATCAACTTTGTAGTCCTGCAGACCCTTGGCAATCATATCCACAAGTTGCGCATCCAATAGATTCTGGACAGCCAGGTTGACGGCTATTACCAACTCCAGGCCCTGCTGATGCCATTGGCTTATCTGGGCAAGAGCCTCATTGAGCACCCAGTAGGTCAGAGGATGAACCAGGCCGGTTTTCTCCGCCATGGGGATGAACAGGTCCGGAGCCATAAATCCCTTTTCAGGATGCTGCCAGCGTATCAGCGCTTCCACGCCGATAATGTGTTTCTCTTTCATGTCAATTTTGGGTTGATAGTGGAGAATCAGTTCGTTTTGTTTGATGGCCTGACGCAGCTCGCCTGCCAGTTGCAAGTGTTCCAGGGTATATTGTTCCATCCCGGTATCAAATACAGCGATACGGCTGTGTGCTGATTTGGCTGCCTGCATCGCAACTTCCGCTCGCATCATCAAAGTATCGGCATCTTCACCGTGATCGGGATAAAGCGCGATGCCCATACTTATCTCAACATCAATGGTGTAGCTCTTAAGCGTGAGAGGGGTCTCAAAGATATCCAGTATTTCGTGAGCAGTACGGGAAGGCTGCTGCAGATCTTCCGACGTTAACAGCAGTGCAAAGACATCCCCGCCCAGACGTGCAACCGGACTTGTTTCATGTGCGAACTGCTTCAGCCGTTTGGCCACCTTTTGCAAAACATGGTCGCCGACCGGATGGCCAAGGGTTTCATTGATCACCTTGAAACGATCCACTCCGATAAAAAGCAGGGCGAGTAAAGCTTTGGGGCCGGCAGAAGCGATCGCTTGCTGCAGGAGCTTATGGAGCAAAATGCGATTGGGCAGATCAGTAAGCGTATCATACAATGCCAGGTGCTCCATCTTCGCTTCCGCCAACTTGCGTTCGGTAATATCGCGCAGAGTGCCCTCCACTCCAGTCAGTTGATGCTCATCATTAAATACAAGATGACCGGAAATCGAGACCGTTCTCCGCGACCCGTTTTTTTTGACCAGCGATACCTCATAGTCGTTCACCACCCCCTTTTGCTGAAGCTGGTGCATAAGTTCCTTACGTTGACCAGGATCAGCATAGAACGTTGTGCTGTCTTGCCCGACAATCTCTTCCGGTTTATAACCGGTGATGGCAAAACAGGAGGGGCTGACATCGATAACCCTCCCATGGATATCTGCACGGTAATACATATCCTGGATTGATTCGAAAATTGAACGAAAACGTTTTTCGCTTTCCCGCAGCGCCTCACGCTCGGCTTCCAGCTCTTGCAGCTTTTCTCCGAGTTTTTTTGAGACGACTTCACCGTACATATGTATCAGTTCGGTTTTTCCCATCTTCGGCTCTGATGGTATCGAGAGCTTATCCTCCCTGTATTCCGCCAGAACCGCCTCGACCTTCTTCAGTAGTTCGGCAGGTTCAGCAGGCTTGATGATGTAAGCGGATGCGCCCAGAGCCATGGCCAGTTTCTCATGCTCAGGATCCAGATAGGAAGCCGTATAGAAAATAACCGGTATATCGCGCAGGCTGTCATCGTCCTTGATCTGCTGACAGAGCATGAAGCCATCCATTTCAGGCATCAGGATGTCGGAGATGACCAGATCAAAGGCTTCATCGTTGAGCTTTACAATAGCCTCAACACCGTCTTTGGCAGACCGCACCTGATAGCCGCTATCCGTGAGAAGGGCTTCAAGCAGATAACGGTTGTCGGCCATGTCGTCCACCACAAGAATCTTCATTTTTCCGCCTGGCCCCTCATAAATA
>CAZLJF010000111.1:0-2300 GCA_964559845.1 uncultured Zetaproteobacteria bacterium
CTGCCTGATTCATAGCGGTATGAGATCAGTTCAAACAGTACATGGGTCTCCGCCTCATTTTTGCGGACGTAGCCAATGTCATCGAGAATAATCACCGCGAATTTATCCAGCTTGTGCAGCGCATCATCCAAACGCAGTTCATTGCGAGCCTGCTGTAGCATTTGAACCAGCGAAACCGATGGGAAGTGCCGAACGCGAACGCCTTGCTCAATCAGGCTGTGCCCAATGGCTGCCGCCAGATGTGTTTTTCCCACGCCGCTGGGGCCAAAGATCAGCAGGTTGTCTGCCCGGTCAACCCAGTCAGATGTTGATGAGAGTGCTTCAATGCGCGCTTTGTAGGGAACCATTTCAGCATTGAATTCAAAGCTGGTGATGGTTTTGCTGATCGGTAAGGCTGACTCCCGCGTGAAACGGGCGATGCGTCTGGACTCACGTTCATTGGCTTCATGTTCGCACAGGACGGACAGATAACGCGCATGACCCCATTGTTCATCTTCCGCCTGCGCCAGCAGATCTTGCCACATATTTCCTATCGTCGGCAGGCGAAGCGTGCGCAGCAGGGATGGGAGTTCTACAGTAACACTCATGACTTTCTCCCCTTGATCAACGCATCATAATCGGTGATGTCATGCTGGTTGCCACTGACCTGATCCTGGCATGGCGGCGTAGGGTAAAATTTCTGTCGAATCTGATGCAGCGGCGGCAGCTGCTCCTGCTCCAGCAACCAATCACCAAGCGCCTGCACGCAATCGCCTTTGGCTGCGATATACAACACGTTGACAATAAACTTGCAGGCAAAGTGCGCCTCCATCTCGGCATCCACCCGTTTCCAGATGGCGCGGAACTGGTCATTGGGCAACAAATCATCACGCAGCACGGAATGCCGGAATGCCTGCGGCTTCTTCACCAGTGATTCAATGACATGGCGGAAATCAATGCTGCGCGCCCGGCTGTTGCCGCCAGCGGTAAATGTGCGTTGTAGTTCAAATGTCTTCTTGTTCCCGAGGAACAGTTCCAGATGACGTTCATAGATGCGAACCCGCACCGATTCGCCAATCAGCCGCGATGGTACGGTATAGGTCACACGTTTGGCGATGATGGTGCAGGTTGAAGATACGGAACAGGCTATCTCATCATAATCCATCCCTCGGACTGCCGGTAGAGGGGTCAGTACGGCGCGCTCCTCATTGACCTTATCCTGCTGGCGACGGTTGAGCCTGCTTACAAGGCTATCGAGCCAACGGCTGTAGCCCTCGACGCTGTCGAAATCACTGCTGCCTCTGAGCATTAACTCTTGCCCTATACGCCGTTTGAGATGGCCGTGAGGGCTTTCTATAGCGCCATTCTCATGGCTAACGCCTCGATTGTTGCGTGTTGGCTTCATGCTGTAATGCGCGCAGAACTCCTGATACCGCTGCGTGGCATCCTGCTGCTCATCTTTATTCAGGTTTTTGTAGGCGGCTGATAAGCTGTCGGTGCGATGGGTTTGCGGTGCGCCGCCGAGACGATACAGAGCATCGTTCAGACTGGTGGTCAGAGCGACAAAGGATTCACCGCTCTCAATCACGCGCACATAACTCCAGCCCGAAAACGGCAGGCGGAAATGGAACAACCGATGATCCAGTTTCTTGCCGCGAATGGTGATGTGAAAGCTATCCTTCGGCTCGGTGAAATCCGAAATGCCCATCAAACCCGGCTCGTGGACCTGACGGAAAATTACCTCCTTCTCCGGTCCGTTTGTGGCCTTCCATTGCTTTACCCTGCGCTCCAGCGTACGGCGAATTGAATCGGGGTACTGACCAGGGTGCTGGAGTTGAAGGTGTTCCAACAGGGTAATGGCCTTCAAGCCGGGATGCGCTTCCAGCATAGGAACAAGCTCTGGCACCCAGACAGCTGCGAATGGATCCTTTCGGGTACGGTGCTGCCGGGGGTTACGGTGATCAGGGCCGCCATCACCTTTCTCGAGCCTGCGACCAGAACGCTCTGAAAACCCGCTCCGCGATGCGGCACGCTCCTGGCTATCTCCTGTGAATCGTGATGTCATATACAACGACCTCTGTGCGTGATTAATCCAGTTGCCCGGCATAAGAAACCTCCATTGATTCTCATGCCAATATACAACCCGTTTAAACCGGACAAGTTAATTGTCGCTGACCGGACACCGTAATTGTCGCTCCATATTCTAATTACTATATTGAAAAAGCTTCCCAACGCCGTGATGCAATGGATAGGCGGACCTTCTAAGGACCTTGGCGAGAAGGAAGGTTCAGGCAAGTTTGCGGCTGTGGGTTCGACAGGCT
>CAZLJF010000112.1:0-2218 GCA_964559845.1 uncultured Zetaproteobacteria bacterium
AATCAAGCCAGATCACCAAACGAAAACTGGTCAGGAAGCTCGATAAAATTGCCAAGTCTATTTCAAAACCTGTTGCAGCATCCCCTGCCCACCGTGGAGAAGAAGAAAAGAATCATTACACAGCCGCGTATCTGGCACTCAAAAGTGGGCGTTATAAGGAAGCTACCCGGGGTTTTCGCAGTTTGTTAAAAACGTTCCCCAAGGGAGAATATGCGAATCAGGCATGGTACTGGCTGGGTGAGAGTTATTATGCTCAACATAACCTTAAGCAGGCCATTCACGCATTTGAAACGATTGCCAAACACTATCCCAAGAGCGCCAAACATGCTGCGGCCTTACTTAAATTAGGCCTTGCCTATCAGGATGCATCACGTATGCGGGATGCCAGAGTCACGTTGCAGCGCCTTATTCAGGAACATTCCGATAGCGCGGCCGCGGAACAAGCACGCAGCCAATTGAGGCTCATGCAGAAAAAGAAACGGTAACTTGGGAGTCATGCCTGTTTCTGATACTTCCCCGGTTCGAATTTATGAAATATACGACAGCATTCAGGGTGAAAGCACCCTGGCAGGCATGCCATGTACCCTTGTGCGGCTGGCCGGATGTCCCTTACGCTGCAATTATTGCGATACGCCACAAGCACTGCATTTTGACAGTGGTAAAGAATACAGCATTGAGCAAGTCACTGATGAGGTACGTCAACGCAACCGCCCTCTGACCCTAGTCAGTGGGGGCGAACCGTTAGCACAAAGATCATGTCTCACCCTACTGTCTGCGCTGGTGGAGATAAGCCCTATCCTGCAGTTGGAAACATCGGGGGCATTTAATATCAGCCAGACCGACCCCAGAGTTCGCCGGATACTGGATATTAAAACACCGGGCAGCGGTGAAAGTAAACGCAACCATTGGGAAAATTTTAGCTTTCTAAAAGACGGCGATGAAATCAAGGTTGTCATCACCAGTCATGAAGACTATGAGTGGGCTGTTGGAATCCTGGACAAATACCAGCCTGTTGTGCCCGTTCTGTTTTCACCTGCATGGGGGGATGTTCAGCCATCTGATCTGGCCTTGTGGATGCTGGAAGATCACGTGCCTGCACGAATGCAATTGCAATTGCACAAGTACATCTGGGGTGTGGAGGCTACGGGCGTATGACCAAAGCTGTAGTATTGTTGTCCGGCGGTCTGGATTCGAGCACTGCTCTCGCCTGGGCTGCACAAAAACAGGGATGGGAATGTTATAGCGTGGCTTTTGACTATGGTCAGCGCCATCACGTCGAACTGGAAGCAGCCGCCCGCGTGGCAGCATCTCTGAATGTTGCGGAGCATCGTGTCCTGCACGTTAACCTTGCAGCCATTGGCGGTTCGGCCCTGACCAGTGAAATCGCCGTTCCCAAGGATCAGGAAACCTTCCATGGCATTCCCGTGACCTATGTTCCGGCCCGTAACCTCATTTTTCTTTCCATCGCTGCGGGATTTGCCGAACGCATCAAAGCGTTCCGCCTCGTCATCGGCGCTAATATTATTGATTATTCAGGATATCCCGATTGCCGGCCCGAATTTTTCGACGCCTTTTGTAAAGCTGCACAATTGGGAACCAGAGCCGGGGTTGAAGGGCAGCCTTTCAGCATCGAAACTCCACTGATCAGGATGAAAAAATCTGAGATCATCGCCTTGGGGCTGAGTCTGGGACTGGATTATAGTCTCACCCATTCCTGTTACGATCCGGCGCCCAATGGTAAGCCATGTGGCCATTGCGATTCTTGCCAGTTCCGGCGACAGGGCTTTGCCGAACTTGGAGGAAAGGACCCTCTTTCCTATCCGGATTAAGGCACCGCATCATCAGAGAAAGGCAAATCATGCTTGCGTTCGTGCCCAATCCGGCTAGCGTTTCGTTAGATGGGTGGTGGGAACAGTTTATCATACGGAGGAATGTTTGCTGCGCACCGCTACCTTTTTACTTCTTTATGCTCTCACCATCCCATATGCCGTGGCCGCTCCGCCGGACAATGCATCCTCATGGCTGCTTCCTTCAGTTCCCTATCCGGCAAGCAATCCGTATAGCACCGCCAAGGCGGAACTGGGCCGAAAGCTGTTCTTTGATCCGCGCCTTTCCGGAAACCCGGCGCAAACTTGCGCCACTTGCCATCATCCCGGCCTTGGCTGGGCCGATGCGATGGCGCGAACCATAGAAGAAGGACATGCTCTGGGCCGCCATA
>CAZLJF010000113.1:0-2209 GCA_964559845.1 uncultured Zetaproteobacteria bacterium
CTTCACGCGTCGCCCATCCAAAGAGTTCGGCATGCTCGGTATTGATCAGTGGATCATGCAGTTCATCGGACTTGTAGAACAACTCCGTCAGCGGATGATCCAGCCCCATTCCCTCCTCAAAACCAAGCCGTTTGCAAATGGAGCCGGCGGCCACATTGCGCACCACCACTTCGACCGGAATCATGGAGAGCCGTTTGACGCGCATCTCCACCTCACCTTCGCGCCGGATGAAATGGGTATTGATACCTGCCTCATGCAGCCGTTCAAAGAAGAAAGTAGACATGGCGCAATTGAGCACGCCCTTCCCGGCAATCACATCATGCTTGATGCCATCGAAGGCCGTGGCGTCATCCTTAAATATCTGAATCAATTCATTTTCAACATCGCTGGCAAAAAGCTGCTTGCCCTTGCCTTCATATAGTAATTCTCCGCGCATCAGTCACTCCAGGCGTTGCATTTCCCGCAAAGAAGCGGAACCTAGCGGAACCTACGCAGTCGACATGGAGTGAACAAGTGTGATATGGCGCACATTCCACCCATGGATATTCCGCCAGAATACGCTGACAATAAAAGTAACAAGAAAGGAGAGTGGATAGACATGACCAAGGATACAAGCCCCCGGGAACACGCAAAATCACTGGTTGAAGCACACCCCTTATTCCAGATGCTTCCCGACGATCTCAGAAAAAATCTGGTCGACCACAGCTCACTTGTAACCCTTCCCCCCAAGGAATTATTGATTGAAGAAAATGAATTCAATCATCATCTCTACCTGCTGATAAAAGGAACGGCACGCGTGGTCATGAACGACACGGAAGTGTCCAAACTTTCAGCCGGAGATATTGTAGGTGAAATATCGGCATCCGGACTCAGTACGCCGATTGCCAATGTGATTGCCGAAACATCGCTGGAAGCCATTGCCTTCCCGATTGAGGCCGTCAACGACGCAGCCCTGGAACACCCTGCGTTCGCGGAGACATTACGTGAGATCGGCATGAAGCGAGTCAGCGGCTGATCCTTCCCCCACCCCAATGATTCACAAACATCACGGCTGGTCAGCTATAACCTTCTTCCATACTTACTGAAACGGGATGAAGGGATAATTTCACTATCATGAGAAAACCGTGGCTTTTTCGTACCGTGTTTACGCTAATGGTATTAACACCGCTCGGTCTTATGGCATACAAACTACTTGTGTTGGATTATCATTTGGCTGATTTGATGCCTGCGGTTAGCTATCATGTTGACATCACCATGCAAGCCAATGGGCACGGTGACGATATGGTGATTCGCACATATCTGCCGAAGTCGGACACACGGCAAAGAATCAATGACGAAGAAAACTCTTCGGGGATGTTCGCCCTGGGCATTCAATCCGACGAGAACAATCGCATGGGTACATGGCGAGCAGAAAACATCAGTAACCAGCAAACTATCCGTTATTCATTTTCGGCCCGGATTTCCCACGTTCGTTACAGAATACCCGAGAACATGGCTATCCCCAGCTCCTATCCACCTGAACTTGAGAAATATTTGATTGCCGAGCCTGGCGTGCAGGTAGATGACCCTTTGGTAGCCAGGGCAATCGAAGGTATATTGCCGAACAAACCACTGATGATATTGGATGTACTGACCCGAATACACCGCTACCTGCAGGATCAGTTCAAGAACAAGAATTTTTCGGGTTTTACCGATGCTATTACCGCCCTGAAGCTTGGTGAAGCGAGCTGTAACGGGAAGGGGCGGCTTTTTGTGGCCATGGCGCGCAAGCTGGGACTGCCGGCCCGTCTGGTCGGAGGGCTTATTCTGCAGCCAGGCACCAAACGTGTAAGTCATCAATGGGTGGAGGTATATATCAGTGGTCATTGGGTGCCGTTCGACACCATCAACGATCATTTTGCCGAACTGCCTGGAAATTTCCTGACTCTGTACTATGGGGATCTGGTGCTCTTCAAACATAGCAGAAACATCAATTTCCAGTATCTCTTCAAGACGGCCAAGCGCCTGGTGCCCAAAGCGGCAGCCAAGGAAAATATTGGCACTTCACCACTGAATATCATGAATATTTACACGGTTTTTGAGCGTATCGGTATCTCTCAGAATCTATTGAAAATTATTCTGATGATCCCACTTGGTGCACTGGTGACGGTGATCTTCCGCAACGTGATCGGAGTGGAAACATTCGGCACGTTCCTGCCAGCTCTGATTG
>CAZLJF010000114.1:0-2198 GCA_964559845.1 uncultured Zetaproteobacteria bacterium
TCATCGCATGACTTCATGAAAAATCTGGGCTAGCTTGCACCGCCTGATTTGAAGGTGTGCAGGAGCAAGTAACATCATGTTTAAAGTTCTGACCAAAGTATTTGGTAGCCGCAATGAACGGATTCTGAAAGAAATGTATCCCGTTGTGGACAAGATCAATGCCCTGGAAGGGAAAATACAAGCCCTGTCCGATGAAGAACTGACTGCAAAAACAGGAGCATTCAAGGAACGCATAAGTCAGGGTGAGAGTCTGGACAACCTGCTGCCGGAGGCTTTCGCCGTAGCCCGTGAAGCCAGCCACCGCGTGCTTGGTATGCGTCATTTCGATGTGCAGCTCATCGGCGGGATAATTCTACACGATGGCATGATCTCCGAGATGAAAACCGGCGAAGGTAAAACATTGATGGCCACCCTGCCGGTGTATCTGAACGCCCTTTCGGGCAAGGGTGTACACGTGGTCACGGTCAACGATTATCTTGCCAGCCGTGATGCCGAATGGATGGGACGTTTATACCATTTTCTGGGGTTGAGCACCGGTGTGATTGTGCACGGGCTGGATAATGATGCCCGCCGGGACGCCTATGCCGCTGATATCACCTATGGCACCAATAACGAGTTCGGTTTCGATTATCTTCGTAACAATATGGCCTTTAGCAAGGATGAACTGGCACAGCGTGAATTAAATTTTGCCATCGTTGACGAGGTGGATTCCATCCTGGTTGATGAAGCACGTACGCCGCTGATTATTTCCGGCCCCGCCGAGCAGGCTGGCGACCTGTATCAGAAAACAGACGCCATCATCAAGCAACTGGATGCCAGCGACTTTGAGAAGGATGAAAAAGACAAGACTGTTTCCTACACCGAGAAAGGCATGGAGCATGTAGAGGAACTGTTTCGTACCGAAGGGCTGATGCCCGATGGCAACCTCTACGATCCGGAAAATGTCAATCTCATGCATGCGGCCACCCAGTGCCTGCGCGCCAATACCCTGTTCACCCGCGAAGTGGATTACATCGTTCGCAACGATGAGGTCGTTATTATTGATGAATTTACCGGTCGCATGATGCCGGGACGGCGCTATTCCGACGGCCAGCATCAGGCCCTGGAAGCCAAGGAAGGCGTGACGGTACAGCCGGAAAATCAAACACTGGCAAGTGTCACCTTCCAGAATTACTTCCGTATGTACGACAAGCTTGCGGGCATGACCGGCACGGCCGACACCGAAGCTGAGGAGTTTCAGAAAATCTACAACCTGGAAGTGGTCATCGTACCGACAAACCAGCCGATGATTCGCGATGATAAAACAGACCTTATTTATCGCGATCAGGAAGATAAATATAAGGCCATCCTCGAAGATATCATCTCCACCCATCAGACCGGCCAGCCGATTTTGGTGGGCACCACCTCGATCGAAAAATCAGAACATATTTCCGGCTTGCTCAAAAAACAGGATATCCCGCACGAAGTGCTCAATGCCAAACATCATGAACGTGAAGCGGAAATCGTTATGCAGGCAGGCCGTAAGGGCGCGATTACCATCGCCACCAACATGGCTGGGCGTGGCACCGACATTATGCTGGGCGGTAATCCTGATATGTTGATTGCACAATTGCCGGAAAAACTCTCTGAAGACGAACGGGAGAAGAAAGCTGAGGAAATCCGCACCATGTGCGCGGCAGAACATAAAGAAGTGGTTCAGGCAGGCGGCTTGCACATCATCGGTACGGAACGGCACGAATCCCGCCGTATCGACAACCAGTTGCGCGGCCGCTCGGGACGCCAGGGCGACCCTGGTTCAACGCGCTTCTACCTGTCACTGGAAGATGATCTCATGCGCATCTTCGGTGGCGAAAAGATGCAGGCCATGCTGACCAAAATGGGCTTTGAAGAAGGTGAGGCCATTGAACATCCGTGGGTTACCAAGGCCATTGAAAATTCCCAGAAGAAGGTGGAAGGCCGCAACTTCGATATCCGCAAACAGTTGCTGGAATATGATGATGTGATGAACCAGCAACGTGATGTTATTTATTCACAGCGCCGCGAGCTGCTGGAGGCCGATGACGTACGTGACGTCATCGAAGACATGCGCCGTGACTTTGTAACCACGCTGGTTGATCGTCATATGCCGGCACAATCTTATGCTGATGACTGGGATATTCAGGGGTTGCATGACGAACTGCTGGAGAGATTAACGCTGG
>CAZLJF010000115.1:0-1813 GCA_964559845.1 uncultured Zetaproteobacteria bacterium
CTAGGCCGTGCCGTTTATTTATCCGGCGAACCGGCGGTTACTTGATTTCAGACAGCAGATCCGGGTTCATCACAAGGTTTCTTACGCCGTGTGCGTGATCTTCGTTGAAATCGTTCTTCTCACACCATTTGCCAACGGTTTCGATATTCACCTTGGCAACATGCGGGCGAACACTCCAGCTGACCTGGAAAGGAGAACCTTTCTCGTTATAGCCCGGTCCGGTTGTAGAGCCGGCATACTGTACGGGTGTGCCGGTGTTGTTCGGAATACCTGTCGCCTGATGCAGGCCGGATTTCACCTTGCCGTATTTTGTCAGCTCCTTGAAGTCGAGCGCATGCTTGTCGTTTACCAATACATATACTTGTGACTCCACACGCAACTGCGGGTTCTTGATCGCATCGCTAAAGCATGAACCCAGCGTTGGGCCGGGTTTCACCTGTGCTGTTGTATGTACATAGTGTACTTCGATGGTGTCACCCGGCTTCAGTGTACTATGCTCACTGTCAAAGATTTTGTGCCTGGTCGGAGCCAGCTCCGCTTTACTCAGCTTGGAAATATCATATCTGTAGCCGCTCTGGTAGCCGTGGCCGTCACCATTGCCGGCATAGATAGAAAAGTCTTTTGCCTTATGCTCGGCATTCTTATGGAAATGGATATTACACAGATTCATTTCCGTATACGCCGGTGCCGCGCTGAAAATACGCTTGTTGTTGCCTGCAACGGAGTCGATGTCCCTCGGAGACTGCGGGCCGAACCCCTTGCCTTTTGTGTTTTTTGCCAGTGCCTCACGCTGTTTGGCAATCACCTTGTCGGCAACAGGCCCATGCGCTGCGTGCATCCCGGCATCACTGCCATGATGGCCGTGGTCGTTTGCCATCGCAGGTGTCGCCAGCAGTGCAGTAGCTGCCAGTGCAATCATTGTTTTTTTCATGAGTTGTTACTCCCCTTTGATATGTATGATCTTGGTGGAATCAACTGATTCGGGCATGAAACATATAGTCGCCCCCTGCAGTGGCAAGCGCAATTTTTGCTCTGTGTATGGGCAGGGATTGTTGGTGGTGCGGGCATCTGTTTGAACATTTTCACGTTAGCAGGCCATGCAGAGCTGGCTTGGGTGCCGAGGCTTATCCCTGGCGTGCGTTATAAATCACGCCTTCTGCTTCGGCGTAGTGCTGCAACACCGCTTTGGCCTCATCTCTGCAGATATCTGTCGTGACCGTAATGTTGCGTTTATTGAGTTCTTCAATCCAGTGGGGGTGCCTGGGCCCTTCATCAAAGCCGATGGCCCTTGCATCTTCATCTCGTGCACCACACACAAGCCGGTGGATACCGGACCAGGTTAGTGCTCCAAAACACATGGCACAGGGTTGACTGCTGGTAACCAGCTCGAAACGGGGAAGCCCTGACGCTCCCAGATCAAAGTTGTTCAACGTCTGCTGGGCACTGCTGATGGCAATCATCTCGGCATGAGCCATGGAACAGTTAGAGGCTACCACAAGATTAACACCTGCTGAGAGCAGTTCATGGGTATCCATATTGAAAATAGCGGCACCGAAGGGGCCGCCGGTGCCATGCTTAATATTCAACCTGGCAAGCTCAATGGCCAGTTGCATGCGTGCTTCAGCAGTATCAAAAAACTGCCGATGTGCGGCTGCAAACTCCTTCAGCCACGCTGGCAGTTGCAGAAGGATGTCTGGTGTTGCCATTTGATGATTCGTCATATCATGGAGGCTAACAATATTGCTGCCGGAAGGTCTACTTAGTCGCCCCTGAATAAATCATTTTTCACGCATCCAAGGCCAACCGGGAGGTG
>CAZLJF010000116.1:0-1798 GCA_964559845.1 uncultured Zetaproteobacteria bacterium
TACCAATACCACTACACAACCCCGGCATGCCATCACGGAAAAACTGGCGGAGATGAATATCCCTCTGACCGAAGATCAAATCCATACACCCGCTGCACTGGCCATGGCCCGTATCGGCCATAAAAGCGCCCGTCTGTTTGTACGTGACGAATTGCGGGAGGATTTTTCGGGTGTCCGTGAGGATGAGAACCAACCGGATTTTGTGGTCATGGGCGATATCGGTGGTGAGGGCTACCCGCCCGAAACCTTGCGGGAGATTTTCCTGCACATGATGAATGGCGCACAACTGCTGGCCTTGCACAAAAACCGCTTCTGGCAAAAACCGGATGGCCTGCATCTCGATCTGGGCGTGTTTGTAACAGCCATCGAATATGCTACGGGCAAAGAAGCAGAAATACTCGGCAAACCGTCAGCAGACTTCTTTCACAGCATCTGCCGGAACGTCGGCGCGAATCCCGCACAAACCCTGATGGTGGGTGACGACGTGGAATCAGATATTGGAGGCGCAAAGGATGCCGGGTTAAAAACTGCGCTGGTGCAAACCGGCAAATACCGTGAGGATTTTGTTAAACAGGCCGGTATCAAGGCAGACCTTGTTCTCCCCTCCATTGCCGATCTCCCGGATGCCATCAAACTGCTTTAGGGACTGATCATCCCCATGAGTTCGGTGGCTGTGACCGTTTTATAATCGCCATCGCCCAGTCCTGTATCCTGTAATGATAACGCACCAATATGCGTTCGTTTCAATTCCGTTACATGGTTGCCAACAGCGGCAAACATGCGGCGAACCTGATGGTATCGTCCTTCATGCAAAATCAACGAGGCCTCTGTGGGATGAACAACCGATAATTCAGCAGGCAGGCAAGGCTTTTCTTCTCCTTCAAGTATCAACTTGCCGTTGCCAAACAACTCGTCTTCGTTACCGGTCAACGGACGATCCAGTTTTACAGCATAGGTTTTGGAGATATGCTGTTTTGGGCTGGTCAGATAATGATTGAGTTGACCATCATCAGTCACAATTAGCAGGCCGGAAGTCTCCTTGTCGAGCCTGCCAACACTGGACAGTGGCGGTTTTCGATCAATCCAGCGCTCGGGAAAATCGGCATAAATCAGGCACCCACCCTCTTTGCGTGAACACACTGCACCCAGAGGTTTATGGTAGATAAGGGTTAGCCCGCAGGGATGATCCAGCTCTTCGTTTCCAAGTCTTACCTGATCCGGAAGCACTTTCTGGGATGGTGAGGTCGCTGGTTCTCCATCCACCGTGATCCAACCCTCCCTGATCCAGTGGTGCACATCTTTTCTCGCCCCATATCCGAGATTTGAGAGTAGTTTATCCAGCCGTTCCGCTTTACTCATGATCATTCCATTCGTGTCGAATACCGCTGTTTCAAACGGCGGTCATTCAGCCATGACTCCAGTTTTTCCAGGCACCCATGTTCTTCCGCAGATTCACGACAAAATGTTTCAAGCTCGGGAGAGATCAGACACAGCGCTGCCACATCATGCATGTCCTGCTGACCTGCTGCGATACACTTGCTGGTAATAAAGCTGTTGATATCGGCAATACGGAGGCCCGCTTTCATTTCAAACGAGTTGTGGACAATACCCGTTTCCGGGGCCGGCAGTATTTGAAAGTCGACACCTTTCAGCAAGCCATGCACCACCCAACTCAAATCACCCGGTTCATTGCTTCGACGCACAGCAGCGTCAATACCTGCACCATTCAAACGCTGCACAATCGTTTCAGCATCCAGATCGGCTGCAATATCCACATCTCTGGTAAATCGTTCCACGC
>CAZLJF010000117.1:0-1713 GCA_964559845.1 uncultured Zetaproteobacteria bacterium
ACCAGAAGCGAGACCACCGCCAATCAAATGTGCGAAAAATTCTGGACACTATCGGACGGAACGGAACCACATGCTCGATCCGGTTCACCATCTCGGGGCGGAAGTAACCACACTCTCTTGCAATATCCCGGGCAATTTCAGCGTCCACATCTTCGGTGATCAGGTTGCTGGTCATGAAGATCATCGTTTTGGCAAACGAGACTGTTTCACCCGTTGATGTATCCTTGGCAACACCATCATCAAACACGCTCATGAAGCTGTCCCATATCGCCGGATTCGCTTTCTCAATCTCATCAAGCAGAATGATCGCTTCGGGGAAATCCAGAACTCCCTGTGTCAACTGACCACCCTTCTCTGCACCCTGATATCCGGCAGGAGGACCGAAGAAGGCATTTACCCCATTACTATCCTTGAAGTTGCCCATATCAAAGCGCAGGAATTTGCGGCCGGTTGCCTCGGCAATGGCCTTGACCAGCTGTGTCTTGCCTGTGCCGGACGGACCGGTTAACAGGAACGTACCCTCCGGTTGTCCCTGTTTGGCGATGATTCCCAACTCACGCATTTCCACCTGCTCCAGCACGATATCAATGGCGTGATCCTGCCCTTTCACCTGCTTGCGCATAACAGATGCAAGATGCTCGGCATCGTAAACCTTCTTGCGGCCTACTGCCCATACCACTTCGCCCCTGGCGGGATGTGGCGCTTTATGCCGAACAGGATAGAGGATCAGCTTCCTGAAATCTTCCTTATGCTCTTCCAGGACATCACTCACGGTCTCCTTGGCAAAACGCTGCAACACACGAACGCCGTAGGTCTCATATCCAAGGTGTTCAAGAGCGGCACGCCAGGCAACCTTCTCCGGTTTCCAGCTGATGTCAGGCGTCTGCAATTTCAGGCCACGCTTTTTGATCAGGCGGTCAAATTCCCGCTTGATTTCATTGGTGGCAATCTTGCCTGCAATCTCGATGGAGAACGGCTTGAACTGGATCAGCTTGTTAATTCGTCCCATCAGCTCAGGCGCAAATCCGGCACGGCTCATCTTGTCCCGCACCTGCGACTCGGGAAGGTCGGGATCGATATCGCGGCCTACGTTGGTGGTGAATATGAAGATAGCACGGGAACAGTCATGGCGGTTACCCCTTGCATCATCCACAAATCCCCGATCCAGCATGTTCAGGAATATGTCATAGACGCTTCGGCCGGCCTTCTCCATCTCGTCGAACAGGAAAACACCATTGGGATTTTTTTTCAGGGCATTGGTCAACAACCCGCCTTTTTCGCTGTCAACATAACCGGCAGGCATGCCGATAAGTGTGGATTTGCCAATGTCACTGCCTTTAGACGATGTTCCGCCAGAAATTTCACTCATATTAAACTGCGTAAGCTTGCGTCCGTACATGTGAGCAAGGTTCTCGGCCATCTGGGTCTTTCCGACACCGGAAGGGCCGCTGAACAGAAGTGACAAAGGCGCGTTCGGGGCATCTTCAACCCATGCCGCAATCGCGGTACGCACCTGCTTTTCGGCAAACTGCTGCCCGAACAAAGGCTGCAACGGAGAGGCAATTGGATGAGCGTGTGCAGCCACAGTCTTGCCCCCTGACACGGAAGAGGCGCCAGCCACCACAACCGACCCATCTTCGGCATACTCGACTTCTTTCAGTAATGGGATGGTCCGTCCCGCTCCCTAAACGGCATCGTAATGTGCCAGAATGG
>CAZLJF010000118.1:0-1688 GCA_964559845.1 uncultured Zetaproteobacteria bacterium
ACAACCTTCAACCCTTGCAAGGCGGGGCGGACCATATATGTGAACAGGCCCTAATAAATCAGGTCCAGCGCAGCCAGTAACGAATTGTCTCAGCAATCTTTTCCGGTGGGCTTGTATGCGTCATAAATTCAGCGATGTCTCCATCCGGCCGTACGATGATAATGAATGAAGCATGGCTAACAGTATAGTTTCCTTTTGTGTCAGGGGATGCTTTCTGGTACCCGGTCAAAAAGGACTTTGCCGCAGTAGCAATGGCCTGTTCGCTGCCGCTTAGGCCCAGTAGATGCGAGTCGAAATGACGGGCATACGTCGCCATGAGTTCCGGTGTGTCACGTGCAGGGTCCGTGGTGATAAAGACGGGCATCACCTTGGATAGCTCTTCCTCATTCAGCTGGTTTAGTGCCGCACCAATTCTTAACAGCGTATCCGGACAGACATCAGGGCAGTGCGTGTAACCAAAATAGATTACGCCAACCTTGCCCCGCATTTGATCGGATGTCACGGGCCCGTCTGCACTAAGCAGAGAAAACTTCCCATGAATGTCCGGATATCGGCTTGCCGGCATCTTGTTCAGTTGGTAGGCACCAAAGCTGATGAACAGGATGGCGAGTCCGAGAAGCGTCAGAGGCAGGATGTTACGTTTGATATCCATGGGCGTTAGCTCCGCAACAGGGTCAAAAATGAGCCGGCAACATACCACACATAGTTTAATTTAAAACTGTTTCAGGTATTCAATGATAGCAGCCCGATCCTTTGCTGACTTGATGCCGGGGATAGCCATCAGGGTTCCCGGTTTGATACCCGCTGGATCCTCCAGCCATTGATCCAGGGACTTTTCATCCCATACGGTAAAGGGAACGCCGGAAATACTTGGTGCACGGCCTACAATACCCTTCAGTGGAGGACCTACCTTGGTGATGTTGCGGTCAAGATAGTGGCAGGTGCTGCATTTCCTTTTCACGAGCGCCGCGCCCGGGAGCGACTCGCGTTTCATGTTTTCCAGGCTTGCATCAATCACCTTGCTCATCTGCGAGGGCTCGTCGCTCTGGTTGCAGGCAGCCATCAGGGGCGCCAGCACGAAGATGAGTGATAGAAGCAGGCGTGGCATCGTCATTCCTCCTGATGTTGATAAAAGCAAGACGGCGCGCATGCTATCCGTTTTGTCATGGTTTTGCATTTCGGCCTGCAGCGTCATATGCTCTGTGTATGCACACATATCTGGTATCCCTGCTTGCCTTTGCCGTTACCGCAAATCTGGTTGCCCTGCCATTGATTTATCTGGGCCGAAGAAAGGGGCAGTCTTGCAAGGCTATGGAATACCTTATGATTTATCTGACCTGGGTGCTGTTTGTCGGTCTGCTTGGCTTCATTTTTCATGGCCTCGATGCAGCCTTTACCGAGTGGAAAATCAGCCAGTCGTTTGCCGTTGTTTTCTTCGCCATTGCCGGGGTCATCGGCGGGCTCTCGCTGCTTCCCAAGCTGTTGCCCGTATGCCGCAAGTTTAACCCGGTTGTGGTTACGACGGTGACGTCTGTGCTCATCGCGGCAACGTTCACGAAATTTTCCGTTCTCGTATTCCTGTTCACCGGCGACTGAAAAGGCCCTGAAGCATTTCGCTTGCAGGGCCTTGGATTTGGTTGCGGGGGCCGGATTTGAACCGACGACCTTCGGGTTATGAGTCCTGGCAG
>CAZLJF010000119.1:0-1628 GCA_964559845.1 uncultured Zetaproteobacteria bacterium
GGGCTGACAAAAGGTGCGGGACAGTACAGCATCCGGCCATGCACGTGGTTTGCCCCCATTGTCAGGCCGCCTACCAGCTTGAAGGGGTAGATGAAGGAACCATTCTTGTCTGCCACAGGTGTGGTACTGAATTCGGTTTTGGTCAACCGCCTGAAGATGCCAGGGCCATTGATGATGAACACCCTGGCCAAAATGAAAATGAAGAACCTCTACCCCTGTTTTCCGCAAACTCAATATCCCGGGAGTCAGTGCATGATGATGCAGAAACCTCACTCGAAGAAATTATTGATGGAATCCTTGCCGATCCCGATGAAAATGAAGTAATACGTGCCGAGCCGAAACCTGAAACAGAATTAACAGCACCAGATCAATCAACGGAAGACTCCGACGGGATAGCTTCGGAAGAAACATCGTCTGTAGATCAGAAAGAATTATCATCTGGCACAGAAGAATCCAGCCAAGACGCGACTGAGCCAGCAGCCCCCACGGAAGAAGCTCCTGAAGATGAGGGTGTGCCTCTGCCACCGCCACCCCGTGGCAGTGTGCGCATTATGCCCTGGCTGCTAACCATCATGCTGCTCATCGCTGCTGCCGGCTTCTGGTCCAGACACGATGCATGGCTGGATGATCCATGGCTGCGTAGCGTGCTCATCAATGTGGGTTTACCCGTCGAGGTGCGCGACAAGGACTGGCACATCCAACCGGAAAGTATACGGGCCCAGTGGGTGAAGCGCGATGATGGCAGTCAGGTTTTGGTGATCGAAGGGCGCGTAAAAAACCTGCTTCAATGCGAGCTTGCTCCACCCGCCATCCGTTTCTCTATTTTTGCCAAAAACGACCCGGAACATATGCTCTTTCAACGTGAACTGCCGGTTTCACAGCCACCACTCATGGTCGCCATTCGCCGCACACCTTATATTGTGCCACCAGAGGATCGCGTCCCTGTCACCGCCTTGGGTGATCGGGGTTTTGTGCTGGTACTGGAAGGACTGCCGAAGAACGCAGGCGACTTTACCCTCACACCCATTGCCAGGGGTGGAGCTTGAATCCTGGGAGACACTAATACCTTCATAAATAAAGCCGCGTTTATTTCACTGTCAGCCATCAGGTGCCGAAAAGATCGTTGGCGCGATAGGCCCAGCTGACCAGAGCCTCACGCAACGCCTGCTGCATCGGGCCAGACATGTGCCCGGGATTAAGAATCAATATGCGGCTATCGTGCCGCCTGATGCTCAGACCATCAATGGCATTGATCGTGCGCACGCAGGTATCCACCAACTCCTCACCAAACCAGCCACGCCATTGATCGAAGTCGATCTCAATGCACGGTGCCTCAATACCTGCACCGGCATATAACCGGAACAGCCTCGGCGCCCCGGCATCAGTTGTCCACGCTACCGAACGTACGGCCAGACCAGCGCCATGATTATCGATCTCAACTGACTGGCCGGCCTCCTGCCAGTCGTGCATCAACGCCGAATAAAACTCGCGGTGAGCCGGATTACAGGTGGCATAAAATAGTTGCGTAGCGGTGTCGGCCATAGACTGATTTTAGTCCTTCGACTCCAACAGCGCCACCGCCATCGCCGCAATACCCTCCTTCCTCCCGGTAAATCCCAGATGTTCCG
>CAZLJF010000120.1:0-1626 GCA_964559845.1 uncultured Zetaproteobacteria bacterium
AAAGATTGAATCAGGGTCTAGGATTGTAGGGTGTCAGTCAGACAAATGCTTTAACAATCCCAGATTTACCAACAGTTCCGGTAGATCATCCCTTTTTCAGCAAAGGCGATCATGTCATCAAGATAAAAGGCGGAAAACGGGGCTTGTTTCGCGCTTTTTGATTTTAGCACTAATGCGCGAAACAAGTATCTGACCCCGTTGACACTGCGACAAAACCCTTCTCCAGCACCAGATTGATGCCACCGACCGCCAGATCGACCGTCTTGTGTATGAGCTTTATGACCTGACCGGCGGTGAAATAGTCCGCCAATTAAATGGTGGTAATTGGCTCTCTTAGCGCACATAGATACGCCGCTTTACAGCAAGGCGTTGATTTTTTTCATCATATATAAGAGTATTCTCGATAATTTCTTATAATATGTAATCTAATTTATTGATTTATAATGACTATTATGGACATTTATGAAGACATATAAAGAGTCACATCCATGGATTAATTTTGAGCTCGATCTGCGGCGCATGCCTGCCTCGCTGTGGGTAAAGCTTGGCGAGGCGCAATCCAAGTGCGTTCACCTGGCTGGCGTGCCTTTACGCCCTGAAACCGCCCGCGAATTGCATCAAGTCTATCTGGCCAAGGGTATCGCGGCCACGACGGCTATCGAAGGCAATACGCTCTCCGAGGAGCAGGTTCTCCAGCATCTCGAAGGAAAGCTGGAACTACCCCCATCCAAAGAATATCTGGCCAAGGAAGTAGATAATATCGTTTTTGCCTGTAATGTGATTACTGAAACTATGATTGATGCAGGTGCCTTTGAGCTAACCACTGAACTGTTGCAAAGCTACAACGAAATGGTACTTGAAGGTCTGGATGTGGATGAGGAAGTGATTCCGGGCAAGCTTAGAAAACATAACGTGGGGGTGATGCGTTACCAAGCCCCCAACTGGAAGGAATGTCCTGAACTTATGGGAAAACTTTGCGTCTGGATCAATGACTTTCCCCAGCCTGAAGAACAAAAAGTAGTTTATGGACTTCTCAAATCCATTGTTGCGCACCTTTATATTGCCTGGATTCATCCCTTCGGCGACGGGAACGGTCGAACTGCAAGGCTTGTGGAGCTCCACACATTACTGTCCTGTGGCGTTCCGATGCCGGCTGCGCACCTGTTGAGCAATCATTACAATATGACGCGCTCGGAATATTACCGTCAACTGAATCGGGCGAGCAAATCAGGCGGCGATGTTCTTCCGTTTATTGAATATGCGATTCAGGGTTTTATTGATGGTTTGCGCGAGCAGATTGAGCGCATTCGGAATCAGCAATGGGATGTGGCCTGGCGTAATTTCGTGCATGAAGTGTTCGGGAGCAAATCGGGTGCAACCGCACAACGCCGTCGCCATCTGGCACTCGATTTATCCTTGCGCGGCGACTTTGTTCCCATGTCGGATGTTTCCATGCTGAGCCCCCGTCTGATCAAGGCGTACCATGGGAAGACGCAAAAAACCGTTGTCAGGGACATCAATGCATTGGCGGATTTGAAGCTGGTTGAAAAGAAACGGGGCGCAGTCCGTGCAAGGCGCGAGGTCATCCTCGCATTTCTCCCGAAACGGGTGAACCAAACTTAGGTA
>CAZLJF010000121.1:0-1577 GCA_964559845.1 uncultured Zetaproteobacteria bacterium
CCGCATTGACTACTGTCAGCATGTACCCCAAATTCCACCTGGGAGGCACGCGTTGTCATGAATAAACTGGAAAAAATAGGAAATGCCTATCGATCTACCGCACTCATGGTGTTCAACCTTCTTGTATTCCTGCTGACTATCAACATCGGGCTGGCCATCATTTTTTTCGTTTATGATCGGATGCACGGCCCCGCTGATCAGCGCATCGAAACCTACCGCGAGAAGTTTGCCGACCTGAACGCCTATACCGTGTTGACGAAGCAAGAGGCCAATAGCTATCTCGACGAGCAGGATGCCATGCAGGCCAAAGGGTTTCAGTACGCGCCATGGGTGCAATTCCGTAACCCCGAGGTACATGGCATATATCTCAATACGGATTCACATGGCTGGAGGAAAACTGCTGCTCCATCTATGCAGCGACAGGGAGATCCTTTGAAGATATTCGTATTTGGTGGCTCAACCACCTTTGGCTACGGTGTGCCGGACAACTATACAATTCCAAGCTATATGCAGCATATCCTGGAACGTTTGATACCTGACCGGCCTATCCAGGTACGCAATTTCGGGCAGGGTTTTTATTATTCATCGCAGGAGATGATACTGTTCCTGTCGCGGCTCAAGGATGGGGATATTCCGGACATCGCAGTGTTCATTGATGGTGCAAATGACACACATCAGCTTTCTCTGGGAACAGATCAGCCCTACTTCAGCGATGCCTTGGTACGGCTATGGCAGGACAGGGCTGGAAACCACAAAGCAGGCCTGGACGCATATGCCTGGATTCCGATGATCCGCCTTGCCCTTGCTTTAAGCCGTCGCGTGCACCCCTCCGGAAAGGATGACAGCGCTCTGAAGGCTATCGGGCCTGAAGACGAAAAAAATACGGCCTACGTTATTTCACGCTACCAGCAAAATATGAAGGTAATCCGGGCGCTTTGTGCTGCATATGGGGTTCGCCCCCTGTTCGTATGGCAGCCCGTGCCGTTTTTCAAATATGACACTAGCTTGCTGAAGACGTTGCGCTATGACGCCCACTGGCTAAAGGCATTCAGAAGCGTCTATTCGGCACTTGAACACTATAGCCAGCCGGATTTTCTCTTTCTCGGCAATATGATCGCAGGTGCTTCTGAAAAAATGTTCGTGGACAATGTACATTATAACGAGCGCCTGAGTGAGCGTATCGCTGCAAGAATCAGTGAGCGTCTGATCCAAAGGCTGACACCTGTTGGCCGTCTAGACATCATGGCGGCCCCTTGAAAGGAGGATGACTCACCATCCTTGAGGATCGTGGATTATTCTCGGCATGTGCTTTGTTGCCGAGACAGAGCCATAATCAAGGGAAGTGAGTCACCATGCGGGGAAGAATCAGATTTATTGGATTGGATATCCACAAGGACTTTATCACGGAGTTGGTCTATCGGCAGATGGGCGGCGCATAGCCGAGACTGGCATGAGGTCGATGCCAGTTGTGGTGATGCATCCAGACGGGCAGGTGGTGTGCCCTGTGTTCTGAACTCTGGTAGGTGCGGGCATAGGCCCATTCTCTTAGCAGGGTCTGTATGAAACGTTCTGCTTTG